>JAKVCT010000149.1:0-8116 GCA_022448995.1 Saprospiraceae bacterium | reverse complement strand
ACTTACAACAGCCGTAATTGTTCCGTCTTGTACACCTGGCGCTGAACATAAATTCGCATTTGTAAAGCTGGTACTCAATGCTACAGGTTCAGTAAGTGTAATAGAAAGTACATCTGTACAAGCATTCACATCCATTACCATTAATTGATAAGTTCCTGCTCCTAAGAAAGAAAATACATTACTCGTTTGCATAGTGACTCCACCATCAATACTATAAGTGTAAGGAGCTATTCCACCTGTTGCTGCTGCTGTAATCTGTCCATCTACAGCACCCTGACAACTAATATCTTGTCCATTGTAGTTAGAAGTAACAGCGGCAGTAACAGCGACAGCAGACGTAGGTTCATTGATTGTTACACTAGTTGTAGCCGTTAGACCATTCGCATCTGTAACTGTAACTGAATAAATACTTGCGACTAATCCTGTGGCAGTAGCTGTGGTTTGGTTACCTGCGTTGGCATCCCAAAGGAAGGTATAAGGTGCTGTTCCGCCTGTTGCTGTTGCTGTAGCACTACCCGTAGCATCCCCATTACAAGAAACATCTACCGAGCTTGCGATAGTTGCCGTAACTTGGGCTTGAGATTCCACCTGCAAACCTAGAAAGAGCATAAATAGAAAGATGATCGAATTTGATTTTTTCATAGCTTTGAAGTATTATTTTTTAATTCTAGTTGATTGATAGTTCGTTAATTTTTTAATTTCCTAGCAAAACTAAAAACCTACGAACTAATGGATCAAATCAATGAACTAAGGTTTAAGAGCATATTATCCTTTGTCGGTATCTAATTATCTATTATTGAATAAGAACGTATATGCTACAAAATTATCGTTTTGTTAAGTAGTTTATTTATTGAAAAACCGTTTAGTTTAGGTTGATTACAATTTGCTTTTTTAGCACATTACAAATGTATTAGAGAAGAAGAGGATAAAAAAATATGATTTTTAGAAGTTCTAAGTTTTTTTAGGCATCATTTTATGCATAAAAACCGTTATTTATTTAGTTTTTAGATTATAAATTCTAAGTTTTTTCTAACATGCTTGAAGCTAAACTTATTCAACTTTTACGAAAATTTACGACTCGCCAAAGAACGCGTTTTAAAGAATATGTTCATTCACCTTATTTTAATAAGCATAAGACGGTTATGCAACTCTGTAATTACCTGTTAAAATATGCACCTGATTTTGAACATAAAGATCTAAGTAAACAGCAGGTTTTTCAACATTTGTTTCCTAAGAAAACCTATTCAGAGACAAAGCTTTATACCTATAGTTCTAATCTTTTGAGCCTGCTCAATGATTTTTTAGCGGTGGAGATTTTTAAGCAAGAAACATTATTAGAAAAAACAAAAACACTGCAGGCTATTCGTCAATTGGATCATCCTAAGCAATTTAATACTTGCACAAAGCAACATCAATTATTGCAAAAACAAACTCCTTTTAAGAATTCATCTTTTTATTATCAACAATATCTATTTCATGAAGAACAGAACCTTAATTTTTTAGGTCAGAATCGTAGGCAATATGATTCTCATTTGCAAGCTAAAAGCGATGCGCTAGATATATTCTATCTGGAAGAAAAACTCAAAACAGCTTGTGATATGTTGAGTAGAAATCAGGTTATTCAAGCCAATTATCGTTGTTGGGGAATTGAAGAGGTCACACAACAATTAGAAAAGCGTTGGGAATATTATCAGGCTTATCCTAATTTGGTCTTGTATTATCAGATTCTAAAAATGCTAAAAGAAGGCTCAGAAGAAAAGCACTATTATCAACTTAAACAGTCCTTACAAGAAAATGCAGATCACGTACAAGGCACTGATTTACAACATATGTATGATTATGCTATTAACTATTGTGTGCGTAAATTAAATACTGGAAATCCCATTTTTTATAAGGAGTTTTTTGATTTGCATAAGATACTATTAGAAAATAAGATTCTGACTCAAGCTGGTTATTTATCAGTTTGGGATTATACGAATATTGCAACTGCGGGAATACGTTTGGGTGAGTTTGAATGGGTAGAAGGTTTCATACAGGAATACAAGGAATTGGTACCTGAGAGTAGCCGTGAAAATGCTTATATTTATAATCTAGCCTACTTGTATTATAGTACTTCTAGGTATAAGGAAACCTTAGGTCTACTACATGAAGTAGAATTTAGTGATCCTTCTTATTACCTGAGAACCAAGATTATACAACTAAAAAGTTATTATGCCCTAGATGAACTAGAAGCTGCACTTTCTTTACTTTCTGCCTTGAAGAGCTTTCTGAATCGGAATAAGGATTTGCCTGAGTATATGAAAAATTCTAATGGTAATATGATTAAAATGGCGAAGAAGCTTATTAAGCTTTCGTTAAGTCAAAACTTTTGGTCTGCTAAGAAACGTCAAGCTCGGATTGAGCAGTATGAACATGAATTGACCACCTTGAGCCCGATGACCAATCAAGATTGGTTGAAGGAGATTTTGGCGGAGATTATTTGATGATTCTGCTTTCCCTTTCTTTCGTGGCATTAAAGTACCAGGCTAGAGTACCATGCTTTCTTAGTGCGTAGCACTGAAGTGCTACGCTTCAATATCTTCGATATGGTATTTTATTATTCTTGGATTTTGGGACCAAATGCTAAATCTCCTGCATCACCCAAACCTGGGACAATGTAAGAACGTGCTGTAAGTTCTGCATCAATTGCAAAAGTCCATAGATCTGCAAATGGTAACGTACGCTTTAGGTGTTCTATCCCATCTGCCGCTGCAATAATTGTAGCAATATGTATAGCCTTGGGTTCGTACATTTCTGCTAATTCTCTCACTGCCATTTCTAGAGAAGCACCAGTTGCTAACATTGGATCACATAATATCAGAGTTCGATCTGTCAGATCAGGACAAGACACGTACTCCATATTAATCTCAAAAGTTCCGTCTTTGTGATGACGACGATATGCTGAGATAAAAGCATTGTCTGCTTGATCAAAAAAGGAAAGCACACCTTGATGAAAAGGTAATCCTGCACGAAGAATAGTAGCAATCACAGGTTGTTGTGTAGGTAAATCTGTCTGTGCAATCCCTAATGGCGTTTCTATATTTTGTGTTGTATACTCCAGTACTTTACTAATTTCGTAAGCTGCAATATTTCCTAAACGTTCCAAATTTTTGCGAAAACGCATTCGGTCATTCTGAATATTTGTATTACGAAGTTCTGCAACAAATTGATTGGCTAACGTATTATCTTGTCCTAAATGATGAACCTGCATGTCAATGGTAGAGTTAATTATGATGTAATACGAATTCAACTACTTAAGCACTCTTTAACTTAGAACATGTTCTTATTTAAGAGTGATGGAACAATAGATTTGGGAATACTTGTTCACTTACTTAAATCCGTATAAGATTTGCGCAATGTACAGAAGATTCGTCTTTTTAGCAAGAATGCGATCTAAAAAATATGTATCTTAGAGTATCTTCTATCAGAAGATAGATTTTATAACCAAGATTAGATCTTTATTTCTAGGTTTTAATTTTGCCGAATCTATGAGTCACTTAACATTGATTTTATCACATTGTAACATAAGCAAGTAGGTGGATAAAATTCTCTTAGACAAAATTGGAGGGCTTTTGGGAGTCTGCTGCTTAAAAAAGCATCTAAGTTTATGCATTAAATTAAATTCTCAAAAAGCTTCATTGCAATAGTTTGTAAGTTTTCAACTTCTTTGAACCTCTAACAGCTTGTAACCAAATATATGTACAGCGGAGCTAAAATTAAAAAATCAACGAACTATCATCATTGTATACCACAATGAAATATACTCCAATTTTCATCAAATTTAATTCCCCTAACTACTAAAAGTCACGGACTATTATAATAAATGAAACTATGGATTATCATTCTTTTATGGAACATACATCAGAACAACTTAAACCACTTACAGACCGACAGTTGGCTAGGGTGAATGAACGACGCAATGATCAAGTCCAGCAACGTTTGACATTTCTGATTGGCGCTGCTATAGTAGGTATACCTTTTATCATTGTAAATACAGCTCTTTCTATTGTACTGTTTCTTGTAGGGTTGACGATTTGGTTTGGAGCCATGAAAAACAATAAATTCTCAGTACTCTCCTATGATGGAGGAAGAGATACCAACTATCAATTGGATTTTAATAAAAAATTTATTCCCCTATTTTTATCTAACCAGTTTCCAGAATATACCTGGAACAAGTATAAAACAGCATATCGGAATAAGCTAATTGAACTACTGCATAACAGAGATATACTAGATTGGGAGTTGGTCAACTTTGATATTTTACAAGCATTCAAAGATACAAGCTCTGAAAATCCTATCCACTTCTATCTGTTTACAGCGAATATAACAAACCATTATAAGCAATTGAGGGGCTCTGTATATATCAAAAAGTATACACAAATGCTCAATGGAATTACCATCTTATGTAACAAAACTCTAGACACCTTCAAGGAACATCCTACACTTCGTCCCTTTGCTTTCCGCAAAGAGCTCCCTGAATTTCCATCTAGTTATGATTTCGGCTATTTCAATTGCTATACTGATAAGCCACTTCATGCCTTTGAGGTTTTGAATAATAGTTTGTTAAATGCCATAGCTAGCCTGAAACATACCGAACAAAATCAATTATTCATTATGATTACTCAAGGATATTTGGTTGTTATCCTAAATACGTTAATCATTCCAACTCTAATTCCTGCTGATCAGTATAGATTGAATAAGGAGCAATATGATACTTTACAAATTTATTTTCAATTAGGTAAAGAGTTACAAAAACTTTGATTATGTCCTACGATAATCTAAAGAAAAAATTCTCAACGATTTATACCCCTGTTCTAGAAGAAACACAACAGAAGTTACTTCAAAAAGGGAATAGAAAGAGGAAATCAACCTATACTTTAGCTTCCTTACTTACCTCAGGATGGTTGATTTTTTTGGGTTTTACAGGTGTACTTTCTTATATCAAGTCTACTTCAGTAATGCTTGTTACATTTGGTGTCATTGGATTAATCTGGATGCTATCCATCCTAAATGTGCATAAATATCATAAACAGATCCTTACAATTTATAATCTGAATTTTCAATCTAAATTTATTGACTTATTTATCTCTCAATATCGGTTTAACCTAGATTGGCAAAAAAAGAATAAGTTCTCATACAGGGAATTCGTACAGCTAGGTTTATTAGAAGTATTTGGTGAAGTAATTAACTCTTTTGAGTGCTCACTTAGTTTTAAACATAGATCTTATGATTACCAACAAGCCTTTATTGAATTCAAAGATCAAGAAGATGGAACTGAAATAAAGGGCTGTCTGTATGTTTTTGATTATCCCCAACCCATCAAAGCAAAAACTATACTCAGTGCACAATCAAGTATTCTGAAAATAAATTCTTCCCCAAGACTCAAGTATACAGATCCCAATGATTTGGATGAATCTCTAGAGAATTATCCTTTCTTAGAACTTTGGTCAGATAATGTAAGTCATAGTTACAGTGTTTGTAATGAGGACTTTATGCAGATCTTAGCATTCCTTTCACCTGAAGAGTTTGAGTCTAGCACCTTTGTTTGGACAGATAACAAACTTATTCTGTTTATTCAGTCAACAATTAGCAATCCTTTTTCAATAGATATAGGAGATCAATTTATTCATCCGAGCAAATATAAGTATTCAAAAACGAGTATAAGCCTTGCAGAAAAGATTATTAATATACTTGATAAATCTTCTACTAAGTAGAGTGTAATAAAAGTTATATGAGTTAATTAGCTGAATTTTTTATTGGCGCAGAGCTAAGATCTACGAAGTAAAAGGTCTGCGTTATAAATGGATATATCTCATAGAGCCCTTCGTCAAATAATATTTTCATTAGGAAAATCACTTTAACCTTTTAACTATCTTCGTGATTTTTAAATACAATAACAATTCGTAATAACCTCATATCCATGAAGAAAAATTATGGGCAATTATTAGTAAAATTTACCAGACAACAACTAGACCTAATAAAAAAACAAAGAGAGCTGCAGCTGAAGCAAAATAAAAAAACTGTAGGAGAGCTTATATTTTGGGTATTATTCATTGCTGGTTCTTTGATCATAGGTATCCTATCAGCTGCACTAAATACAGGTGGATATCTCTTCGTGGGATGGTCATTGTTTCTTGCAGTATACTTTTTTATTGCACAAAAAAAAGAAAGTAATCAAGCACAAAAACTAAAACAGGAGTATAAGCAGTATTTTCTCAATTTGTTTGTAACTGATTTTTTAGCTTGGAAATATCCTAAAATAAAGTGGAAATCAGAACAAGATTACACCAAACACTACTATGAAAAACTAGGATTGTATATACCTTGGAAAAGCTATATTGTCAGCCATAAGTTATACCAGTTCTTCGAGATGGACCGTTGTCAATATTGTTCATTCAATCTAGAATTAGATCATAGCGTTTATAAAAACCTTCATATAGATGCCTATATTGTGGATTGGCCTTCTCAGACAAAAGGACTCACTTTAATTAGTTACCCTCCAAAACTCTTATCAGTTTCGAAAGAAGAATTAGAAACCATTAGCATGGATTTCAAAGAATTTAATACAGATCTGTACAGAGAAGATGCCCTAGTGCTCAGTACCAACATACCACATGCCTATGAAATAATCAATCCCAACTTCAATGGTTTTTTAGATTTATTTACCCCTGAAGAACGATCAATGCTTACTATAATGTGGCTGGCAAATAAAATGACTATTTTAGTGGCTCATTCTTCCGAAACGTCCCCATTAGACCTACCTTTGGAACAGGATTTTATTAACATAGAAGACTATCACCAATTTGATAGAAGTTTAGAACTAGGAGAATATATTAATAATTTTATAGATCAACTAAAAGAAGATATTACCTAATGCTACCATATAAAGATTTTAAGGATCAGCACCCAATGGTTGTAGATGAAGCAAAAACTCTACGTTTGGAAATCATCAAACGAGGTATCTATAATCAAAACTGGCATACTATTTTTAGGAGTATTGGTTGCATTATTCCCGCTAGTTTTGTAGGAATAATAATTCTTTTTCAGATTCCTACAGTAATTACACTTGTACTTAGTATAGTTATTGGGACCACCGCTATTGCTCTTAACTGGCAAACTAAATCCATTATACTGAATGATTCTTCTGTAGATCTGAGCAGTCAACTTTTTTCGGAACCTACAGCAGTAAATCAAGAATATACTCGTGAATTGGAGAGTACACTGATCCCTAGAATTCTGGATATACACCCTGCTGATGTAGTTTGGCAAGCTCCACCTAGCCTAAATTTGGATGAGATGAGAAAGGTTGGTTTACACTTTTTATTCACCAGTTATTTTTACGATTATGATTTTATCTGTCACCACAGTTTTCTGCATCAGACTCCTGGCAATAAGCGGAATAGACTAACCTCTAGCCTACATTTCTTGGATTTTGGTCTTCAAAATTATTTTCATTTCAGTGGTTTTGCTATTGTCTATAAACATAATTTCAAGATCAAAGGATACACTACCTTAGTCAGTAAATATTTAGAACTAGAAAAATATTTTGGTCAGAATCCAAAGCGGGAACGCTTTGATTTTGATAACCTAGATAATACAACCCTAAAACATTATGCTAATATCTTAAACCACTTCACAGCCTATACCAACAAACTTAGTCATGCCTATAAAGTACTCTCTCCCAATCTATTCCAAATACTATCTATGTTTGAACCTAGTGAGTGGGAACAGATGTTGGTCTTTTTCAATCAAGATACTATTCTATTTTTTGTCCACAACGGTCTATCTTCTCCGTTGATGCTAAATGTCAATATTCCTCTAATTACAGAAGAACAGTATGATCGGTTTAATCGATGTTTACAGTTATTTGATGATATTAGTCAAAAATTAACTATCTTGGATTGATAGCAATATCTCTAAGAACTATCCTATCATACGAAGCACTTAAAATTTGAATGAGCATATGTCCTACAAAAACATGCTACACCATTCAAACCACTAATTAAGTAACGGACCAAATGTTATCGTAGTTATCTTTAGCCGATTTTAAGCCATCTCCTGCTTCACAGAGCCTCGC
>JAKVCT010000148.1 GCA_022448995.1 Saprospiraceae bacterium | reverse complement strand
ACCGCCAAGTACCGATCGGTATGCTTGGTGGTGTGAGGGGACGGTCTTTGAATTAATCAAAGACCTCCTACTCAATTGCTTGTGTAGTGAGGGAGTGAGCGCTCAACAAAGCTAGTCCTGAAAGCCTCAACACAGTTAAAATTATACTCATATTAACAAATAGAGGAACTTCAGACATGCTCTAAAGATAACTACGAAAATACTTGGAGGATCACTTATTTTGAGTTGATATGCTAAGAGAAATATAACTAATTGATTTTTAATATATTATATGTTCATATTGGTTTGTTTTTTTATTTTGTAATATGTTGTTAATCAGGTTTTTATGGTTTTTTGTGTTATAGTGTAAGTGCCCTGATTTCTAAATACAACTAAGCGTTATACTAATTTAGGCGTTCTGTTGGGAATTCAGAGGAAATAGAAGTTGAAAAAGGAGTTACAAACAATACAAAATAGTTGGAATATATTCTTCAGTTTATAAACATAGTTCCTTATATTGTGGTAAAGGCCACAAATACATACTTTCAATATAATTATATCTTTATTAAGAATTGATAATCTGCTTAGGCCAATCGACTCAATAGTTAAGCAGGTAAACATGATTTAATTATGTTTATTTATTTACTAGTTGATGGCAAGTTAACTGTTTTTATACCTATTCCTTAAATATATTCATAATATTGATTATCAATTTTTTGTAGAAAAAGCATTTGACATAGATTTTTTATAAGACTCATACAAAGAACAATATCTGGACACAAAATTTATAGATAATCCAACTGAGTATAACATTATACATAGAAGTTGTTTAAAAATCATCTTTACTGTATCGAATCCATTGATTTTATCCAGTTTAAGCCTCTTTTTTGAGAGCATAGCTGCAAAGCCAACTAGTGGTAAGCTCTGCTGCTACCAACACTATGGTCAAAAAAAGGTGAAACCCCGAAGGGTTCAACAAAGCTAAAAGTGGATAAAATTCTTCGAATTCCTACATTAAATCTAGTTCTTAAACAATTATTACAGATAGGAAATTATTAGGAGAATTATCTTTTTCGCATTCAAGTATTTAAATTTTTGCGTTAAAGTAAATTTTTTGAGGATTTGCTTGTGAATTTCTTAGATGATAAATTAGAATTATAGAAGTTGTTTAGAAATAGCCAATTAGTCACTACATGCTAGAGCTTTTGTACCTTTTGGGTACAGGTCTACACAGATTGAAAGCCAAGGGTTGCAGCTTTTCTGCATGCTTATAGCTCCACTATAAAATTTAAAAGTAGTTTTATCCTGACTTCCACTTACATCTCTATCTACCATCTATTCTTAAACAACGTCATAGAACTTGCGAAACAAAGTAGTATACTCAGTATTTCAAAATAATTAATAATATTCTGTTTTGACTTATGAAAAGTGTAATAAGTACAATTGTTCTGGGAATCGCACTAGTTTTGGTGGCTTTAATTTTAGCAGATACCTACAAAAAACGAAATCGTCTGAAAAAAACGATTAATGTGGTTGGTATGGGAGAGAAAGAAGTATACGCTGACTTGATTATTTGGGAAAGTACCTTTTCTCGAAAAGGAAAAGTACTTCAAGAGGTACAAGAACAACTCTCTAATGATCAACGAGATATTACTTTTTATCTAAAAGAACATCAAGTCCATTCCTCTGAGATCCGGTACTCTGCCATTGATATACAATCTCTGCCGATAGAAAATGAAGAAGGAGAACTAGAAACTTGGTATGAGTTAAGCCAATCTATAGTTATAAAATCTCGTATGGTAGACAAAATCGACACCTTGGTACATCGTTCAGGTGACCTAATAGAGCAAGGTATTGCTTTTGATGCACAATCTCCACAGTATTATTTTACGCAAGCTAAGTTGGTAGAATCAGAAATTGTAGCAGCTGCTACAGAAGATGCTCGAACTCGTGCAGAAAAGATTGCATTGACTACAGGTGTAGATCTGTATAAGGTAGAATCTATTGAGATGGGAGATCTAGAAATTGCTGAGGAAAAGTCTAGTGTGCAGGCTGATAAGGGATCCTCCAAATTGAAAAAAGCATCAATGCGTTTGCAATTGGAATTTTCCTTGAAATAGATTTGGCAGTTTTCAATAAAAAAAGTATTTTTGCAAGCATTTTGTTCGAAAGCCTCCTTGGTAGTTAACGAAGAGGTCAGGCTGTAGATCATGCACGTTATTCCTTTTTGGGTAACTGACTTGCTCAGGCTGCTCAATATTTTATTACTTAGTAATGAGAAAAAAATAAACTTTCGATTTAGGGCTAACTAGTTTAGTTGAGTACGAAGCATTTTTCGAGGGAATAGTGAACTATTGCTGAGAAAAATAATGAAGTAGTCAGCTAAAGGATTAGAACATAAATGATAGGTTATTTTTTGAAAATTACTTAATTTGTTGAAACAACGATGTACGCGATTGTAGAAATTCAAGGACAACAATTCAAAGTGAGCGAGGGTCAAGAAATCTTCGTACACAAGCTGGATGCTAATGAGGGATCTCAAGTTACTTTTGACAAAGTACTCCTCCTAGCGAAGGATAACGAATTTAAAGTAGGGAAACCTACTGTAGCTGCTAAAGTACAAACTACTGTACTTGAGCATGCAAAAGGTGACAAGGTGATTGTATTTAAGAAGAAACGCCGTAAAGGTTACCGTTCTAAAAATGGACACCGTCAGCATTTTACAAAGATCAAGATTGATTCTATTGCATAATTGCTGAGGGAATACTATTCACTATTTTATTTTTTAACGTTAGTTCGGTGGTTTTCATAACTAATTGATTTATCAAGCAGCAAGAACCACAGAGTGCTTAGCGCAGCTAAAAAATCAACGAACTATAATTATTAATTATGAATTGCTTTTTTATTGAAAAGCAATTTTCAAAAAAACATTAGAAAGCTATGGCTCACAAAAAAGGTGTCGGTAGTACGGATAATGGACGTGATAGTAAGAGTAAACGCTTAGGTGTCAAATTATTTGGAGGTCAAGCGGCTCTTTCAGGCAACATTATTGTTCGTCAACGTGGAACTCGTTTCCACCCAGGAGAGAACGTTGGTGTAGGTAGAGATTTCACTCTATATGCTACTACTGACGGAATCGTAGAATTCAAAAAAGGTTATAAGAAACGTACTTATGTAAACATTATTCCTGTAGAAGCAGAAGCTGCTGAGTAAGGATAATTCTATATAAGAATTTTGAATTTAAAAAACTGTTAGGTGCCCGGGCATTTAACAGTTTTTTTATTTGAGGAGTTTGTTCTCATACGGAATTCAAAATAGATCTTGTTTAAAAGGTAAAATAGATTTTTAAAATCAAAATATTATTTGGTAAAGGGCTCAGTGAAACTAACTCTCCGTCAAGGAAATATCAAAAAGTTATATAATAAACAAAGATGAGGGAATAAAAATGGAGCTTTGTACAATAAACTTTTTTACGTATTTACCTACTCATTTACTTACAACAACAAAATAACAATGAAAAAAATAAAACTACACCATACAGATTTAGAGATTGCTCCGATCAACTTCGGGTGTAATGTATTGGGATGGACATTAGATGAGCAAGAGGGATTTGATATATTGGATGCTTTTGTAGCTCCTGGTTTCAATTTTTTAGATACTGCTGACATGTATTCTTATTGGGTAGATGGGGGTGATGGTGGACAGTCTGAAACTATTATTGGAAGGTGGATGAAAGCTCGTAAAAATCGTCAAGATATCATCTTGGCGACTAAGGTGGGAGGCCGAACAGGCGTACGTAAAGAGAATGTAAGTAAGAAACATATCTTAGAAGCAGTTGATAAATCACTGATGCGTTTACAAACAGACTACATCGACTTGTATTATACACATTTTGATGACGAAAAAACAGCTGTTGAAGAAACTATGGAAGCCTATAATGAATTGGTTCAAGCAGGAAAAGTTCGTTACATAGCTGCGTCTAATATCTCTCCTGAGCGCTTAGAAGCGTCAATGCAAGTTGCTGATAAAAATGATTGGGCAAAGTATGTAGCTTTACAACCTCATTACAATTTGCTAGAACGTGATAAGTTTGAAATGGAATATGCTCCACTAGTCAAAAAGTATAATTGGAGTGTAATGCCTTACTTTGCATTGGCTTCTGGTTTTCTAACTGGTAAATATCGGACAGAAGCTGATTTTGGAAAGAGCCCAAGAGGTCGAAACATGCACAAGCGTTTTAATAAGCATGGATTTACTGTCTTAGAGGCTTTGGATAAAGTAGCTGCCAAGCATAATGTTTCTTTAGCAACAATCGCTTTAGCTTGGCTCTTAGAACATCCATTGATAACTGCACCTATTGTGAGTGCAACGAGTAAAACTCAATTAAAGGCCTTGTTTGAGGCGCCCAATATTCGTTTAGATGCAGAAGATTTAGCTATTTTGGATGTAAAGCAGGAATTATTCTCCTAGTCTTTTTTACTTTTGCACTTCTTGATACAAGCCTGTGTAGAATGGCAAAAGGGGAGAGAAGAAACATGCTTAATACTCAACCTTTCGAAGTATTCTATAGTCTTCCAAGCTAAATAGCTCACTCAATGATCACCCCGTTTTAGCCGCCATAGGTCAAAAACGGGGCGATAGATGTGAGAAGATTAATATTGAGTATCTCTAACTAATTGTTGAGCATCTTCCAAGAGTTCCAGAAATTTGGAGCGTCTTTTTCCCTCAATTTTTTTTGCATACTGTTCTTTACTCAAATAAGAAATTGCAGGGGGAATTGCTAAATTTTCCATGCTCCGTATTTCCAGTCTAACTTTATGATTTTCTATCGAAACATATTCTACATAACCTTGTGCATCTCCAAAAGTATGTTTTTTACCTTGTTCTAATATAGAGATTACTTGCTGTGCTTCTTCCGCGTTTAAATATCCTTTTCTCATGATTTTATTATTATTTTTTAATCCTCGTATGATTTATTTAATTGTATAGTTCATTAATTTGTTTAAATATATGGAGCCCTTTCTGTTTTTTAATTGATAATCAATTGATTATGAAGTTTTAAATTGGTTTTATATATCTTATGACTATCAATAACTTATATTGTAAGGGGTGTTACGAACAGTTCTGTACATGTAACATTGATTAGCTACACAAGTCTGTGAGCTGTACTTTGGGCAAGCTCATGTGTATCAATATTTGTTAGAATAATGAGAATATAGAAGTTAATTAGAAGCTGTCTTTATCACCTCAAAATCATTGATTCTATCACTTTTTTAGCTAGGCTACATGAGGCTTTGCTACTGACTACTTCGCAACTATTAGTTCAAAATTTTAAAGGGAGCGAGAATATTTAGTCTTCTGCATTGCTGCGTTGAATACTTGAGGAGCCTTGTGATAGATCCACATTAGCTTTAATAAGTTCTGTTCGTGGAGGAGCTTTGAAGTGCTCAATGATATTTGCTCTATAGAGCACTTCAAAGCAAAATTTTTATATATTATACCATATAAAACAAATACGTTTAAATTTGTTTTTAGTTTGTCACGATTAGGTTAAAATATGTTAAGTTTTATTTAATCTTAGTTCGTTGATTTTTAGTTTCACTGAGCACTACGAAGCTAAAAGGTATTTTTTGATTATTAGGTTTATGCTGCATTAAACAGGTTTGTGATAAATTGTTTGAGAAGGAAAAGCAAAGTCTAATCCATTCATATTGAAACGCTCTAAGATCGAGAGATTCATTTCTGTCTGTGCATTAAATATATCTGCGCCACGTCTGATACTGTAGACAAATACAATATTTAGAGAGAAATCTCCAAACGAATTGAAAGAAATTTCATGTTCCTTATTTAGTATATGTTGCTTGTCTTGTACAAGTTTTTTCAGCAAGTCTAATGCCAAGCTCATCTGAGTATGAGACATACTGTAGGTAAGTCCTAGGGTTACTGCGATTCGGTGACCTTCTTTGGTACTCACATTCACACAAGCACCGTCAGCAATTAATGAATTGGGAACGGTAACCCGTTGTCCTTCAAAGGTACGGATTCGTGTACTACGTAGACCAATTTCAGTAACAAAACCATCATATGAATCTCCCTGAATACGATCCCCAACAACAAAAGGGCGATCAGCTAGAATGGTAAATCCCCCCAACAGGTTGGATATTGTGTCCTGTGCTGCCAAAGCAAAAGCCAAACCACCAACACCTAAACCCGCTAAAAGAGCACTTACATTATATCCTGCATTGTTTAACCCAACAATGACAGCAATTGTCCACACAGAGATTGTTGTTGCCTTGCGAATTAGAGGAAGAATCTGATCATCTAGATGTCCCTCGGATTTTTTTACTGCAGGCTCTACATACTCTGTGACAATGGCAGAGAAAAAGCGATTGAATGCCCAAGCAATATCAAAAACGCAGAGGAAAAAGATGAGATTACGGAAAAAATTATCTGTAGATTGTGGCAAAGACAAATCAACTATAGTGATATACCAGACTCCTATAATGATCAAGCCAAAAGCTAGAGGTTCTTCTAGTGTATCTATTGTAATATCAAGTAGTTTGTTTTTTCGTTGAGAGGTATATTTCCGAATTACATTTTTAAAAAACCAATAGAATGCTCTAGATATAATAATAGAACCTATAAAGACAGCTACAGCAATGAGCCAGTCTTGTGGAGTATTATCGGAAATATTGCCTCCAGTTCCTATGGAATCTATCGGGTCAAACAAAAATATTATAGGAAAATTATCTAACATGTGCTTGTTTTTGGATGTTTTGGAATTAAAATCTCGAATTTATAAGATAAAATCCATTTTTGAAAAAAATAATGATTGAATCTTAGTTTTTATATCAATATATTATCAAAAGTCAATTCAAAGTTCAGGTTAACTTAGTACCTTGTGTCAACAAAGCATTAAGAGAGAGGGTTGATGCTAAGTACTCTGTTACATAAATTTTTAAATATTTTTAGCTAAGTAGGTAGACAATGAAGTTGTTTAAAAATTAGGTTTAGAGCAGAAATTCAGGAGATTTTACTTCGTAGAGCCTTTCAGGGTTAACTGCGTTGAGCTCTTCGAGGTTTGTTCAATTTAAGCCTCTTTTAGCTTCGCTGAGCACTTCGTGGTTTTGAGTTGGTAGCTGCAAAGCGGACAGAGGCGAAGCCGACTAGTGGCAAGCTCTGCTGCCACCAGCGCTACCAGCGAGAAAAAAGGTGAAAAAGTGGGCAAACCTCGAAGAGCTCAACGAAGTTAAATCAATGGATTTGATGCGGTGAAGATAATTTTTAAACAACTTCATAATTAACTCATGAAAATTATGTTACAGAGTACTAGAGGATGACAAAGTGGAAAGGATCCATGAATTTAAGGTGATAAATAGGATATTAAATAACATCAAAATTTAAGAGAAAATAATGAGCTATTTAGAAACAACACACAATGTATACAAGGAAGCAGCTGAGAATCCACAAGTAGGGTTATGTTGTACAACTACACCAATTTGGAAATTACCAGAACTAGAAATTCCACAAATTATGCTAGAGATGAATTATGGCTGTGGAAGTACCGTGAATCCTCGTGATTTATCAGGAAATCCACGCGTGCTGTATGTTGGTGTTGGAGGTGGGATGGAGCTATTACAATTTGCTTATTTCAGCCGAGAGAAAGGATCCGTTGTTGGTGTAGATGTAGTTGATGAAATGTTAGAAGCCTGTGCTCAAAATTTTAGGGAAGCAGAAAAACTAAATCCCTGGTTTGATCAGAGTTTTGTACAGTTAAAAAAAGGAGATGCCCTACAATTACCTGTAGAGGACTCAAGTATTGACGTAGCCGCACAGAACTGCCTATTTAATATCTTTAAGAAAGAGGAGTTGAAGCAAGCACTACATGAAATGTACCGTGTACTGAAACCTCATGGTCGCTTGGTTTTATCGGATCCAACTTGTGAGCAATTTATGCCACAACATCTCAGAGATGATGAGCGTTTGCGTGCCTTATGCTTGAGCGGTTCTTTGCCTTTGCAAGAATATTTGGACATGATTACTGAAGTTGGATTTGGAACAGTAGAGGTGCGTGCCAAGCGTCCTTATAGAGTTTTGGATCCTACACGCTATGGCTGTGATGAATTGATCTTGATTGAGAGTGTCGAGGTTTGTGCAATCAAAGATCCTATGCCTGAAGATGGTCCTTGTATTTTTACAGGTAGAACTGCGATTTACTTTGGCAAGGATGAATTCTTTGATGATGATAATGGACATATAATCTTGAGGGATCAGCCTCTAGCAGTCTGTGATAAGACTGCAGGTGCTTTGGCAGCACTAGGGAGGGAGGATATTTATATTACTCCTTCTACTTATTTTTACGATGGTGGGGGATGTTGTTAATAAAAAACAGTAGTTTATATACCTCGTAGGTTTTATATACCTCGTAGGTTTTAGAAACCTACGAGGTATATAAAAATACGTTTTATCTTGTAAAAAAGATATCTCTTACTCAATAAAAAAGGGGCTGTCTAAAAAGGTTACCCTAATCTGAAAGATTAGAATATTATTTGGCGAGGGAATGAATTAGCTGCGCTGAGCCTTTCAGGGTTGCCTCGCAACAAAGAAAAAATAAAACCCAAAATTTTATTGGGTTCTATTTTTCGAAACTTGCCTTTTCAGACACCCCCTACAATTTTTTGATGAAAAATAGTGCTAAAAACTATTGTTTCAATATTTTCTTACTCGCAAGAACAGTTCCTTCTTTATCGCTTAAACGCAAGAAATAGAAACCTTTATCAAGTCCACCAACATTGATTTGATTAGCTACATTCGTATATTCACGAACGATACGACCATACATGTCTATTAGTTCAATTCTATGAATAGAAATATCTGTTTGGATATTAATGACTTGATTAGCAGGATTTGGAGAAATGATAACACTTTCATCTGCTGCTGTTTCTTGAATTCCAGTACTTACCACAGGATTGGATTCATTGAATAGAGTATCTACTTCACCAACACTCAATGTTCTATTGTAGATTCTAACATCGTCGATACTTCCATCAAAAGGGAATTCTGATGGGCCTATTGGTGCAGAACTCCAACTTCCTCTAGTTACAGCAGTACCAATCTGATTTTTAATCATATTAGTCAACACCAAAATACCAGGACCAGTACCTGTTAATACATTATCGATATAAACATTCTGACTAGAAGAATCTCCAGAGATTACAACATGGTGCCAAGCATCGTCATTTAGATGAGTAGTACTGTCATTAAGGTTAGTTACATTTCCCGTCCACATAGTTGCATTCAATGTGCTATCTTCTCTAACATAAAAAATAGGTACCCACTGATTTGCAGTCTGATCTAAAGTAGTATTTTGTAGACCAATTAAAGCGCCTCCAGTAGAGGTTTTGAACCACATAGAAATAGACAATTCTTGGCGAGCTAACAAAGAATCTGGTAAATCAATTCTACTACTATCTCCATTGAAACTGTAGCAATAGTTAGAATTTCCAAAACGGTCTGTAGCCAAAGTTAGATTGAAACCAACTCCATCGTTTTGGTTACTGCTTTCATCTGCTGTACTTTGATTATTAAAATAATACTTTGCTAACAACCCTGAATCAATTTGGCTCTGTGCTAGTGAGGCTGTGAATAAAATTACGCCTAGTAATAATGCTTTTTTCATAAGATTATTAAATTAATTTATAAATGATTTAATGGATAAACTAAATTTTAAGTAGTTTCAAAATTGGTTGGCTCATAGGTTAATATAGCTACAGGATTATAAAATGTCTTGTGTCTAGGAAAATATAGATGGAGAAGAATTTACTTTGTGAAATTTTCCAAAGTAAATTCTTCTCCAAGGAGGGACAGTTTATGATAGCTTATTGGTTATGAGTCTCTTTAAAAAAATAATAAAGGACAATTCCTATCTTATTTTGCAATAATCAATTTGTGAGATTCAACATCATCCTTGCTAATAATATTAACAAAATTTACACCCGAACATAAGTTGCTTAAATCCAACTGATATTGTTGATCTCTTACATTTTCAATAGTTTTACACAATTGGCCACGACCATTGTACACTTCAATACGAACATCTTCGTTCAATGCTTCTTTAAAAAGAACATTGACAGTACTGCTGCTTGTAGGGTTAGGAGCCAAAACTGCACGTTTTCCAGTACTTTTAGCACTTATTATTGTACCAACCTGAGTAGTATCAGCAGGTAGATTATTATTTGTAATAATAAAGTCACCCGCATTATTAGGTGCATTCCAAAGGCTCACACCAGCAGGTAGTGGACTACCCTGATCATCATCTAATGCTTCTGTAACCTGACCTATGTTAGAGAATAGAGGTGTCTGAACACGCATAGTATCCTTACTTACACGAATATAAAAGAAGGCATCAAATTGACCAGATACTTCTCTAGTAAATGGAAAAGCACTGTAAGGAGAACGGCGTGGTGCTCCCCAAGTTCCTCCACCAGTAAATACATAACCTAAGGAATCATTACGGATAAAACCCTCATAAGCTGCAGTATCAGAAGAGGTAACTACAGGATAAGAAGTGTGTAAAACATGAGTATGTGATTCCAATACTAAACGTACTTTATGTTGATCAAAAAGAGGTGCCCAACACTGAATCATGTCTGATCTAGGATTATATTGCGCTTGAGGAACCATTGGTTGATGATATTGCACGATTTTCCAGTAGGTATAGTTAGAAGAAGTACTGTATTGATCTAGATCGTTGGTGAACCAACCTTTTTGTATAACATCAGCACAAGCATCAGTCTCAGAATTTAGTGAATACAAGCGGAATAGATTTCCCCCAAAATTCATAGCATAGTATACTTCTGGTTCGGGAACATCAAACAGTTTGTCCAAGTCTTCGGTATTTTCGTGGTTCCCTACAGTCGAAATCACGGGAAACATACGTCCATCTGAAGCAATGGTTAATTGCCAATCATCTAGCCATTCCTGCCATTCTTCATCTCCATCAGAGATAAACGGAATATTCAAATTACGTACATGATCTCCATTAAATGCAATAAAATCAGGACGTAATTTAGATACTAAAGTATTTCCGTCTTGGCGTGCTTGACGACAGTTACAGTTCTCAACTGGTGGTGTACCTTGACGAGAATCTCCACCTGCGATAAATGAAATCGGATCATCTGGATCATCAGAAATGGTACGGAAAGAAAAACGATCGCTGACATTTCCATTAAAATCTTTGACCACAAAATAATATACGGTTCCTGGCTGCAAGTTAGTCAATCGTGCAAAACGATTATTCATATCACGGTGAGCAGTTGTACGATCTACTCCCTTGCTGAGTGGATAGTTTGCCCAGTTAGTTCCTTCGTCAGTGGTTCCGTAGTAGACCTGAGCAAGTGCACCAGACCATGCAACTACGATGGTAGTAGAAGGATCGTCTCGATATGTAAGACGGTATTTTTCAGTTTGTGCTTGACTGTAATCAGGTACTAATAATAATAGTGTGGTGATTATGATAAAGATTGATTTCATAAACTTATCAAGTTTTTAGATTTAGAAGTTGTTTAAGAATTAGATTTAATGCAGAAATTTAGATGATTCTAATCAATGAATTTGATGTGGTGAAGATGATTTTAAACAACTTCTTAAAATATTTGGAGACGAGCATGCACAAAAATACATTTTTTAACGTAAATTTTGTAGCAAAAATATTAATTGAATGAAGTGTATAGGAGTTTGCACAGTGTTTTCCTAATTCAGAATAGGCAAGGTCCTTAAGTAAGTAAGTAGGTGGACATAAGTAGGTGGACACAATTAATTTATAGTTAATCAGCCTTTTTGTAGATAGGTTTGCTTCGCAGAGCACTTCGTGGT
>JAKVCT010000147.1 GCA_022448995.1 Saprospiraceae bacterium | reverse complement strand
CAATAAAACAGATTTGGTAACGCCTGCAACGGTAGGTATGCTGAAAGCTACCTTGAAAAAGCTAAATCCTGGTGCTAAAATTATTGAGTCTTCATTTAGCAAAGTGAATCCAGATGATATCCTAAATACGGGTTTATTCAACCCTCATGAAGCAGAGCAAAGTCCTGCTTGGCAAGAAGAACTAGAAAAAGGAGAGCATACACCTGAAACAGAAGAATATGGCATTAGTTCATTTGTATATCGTAGTAGAAAACCTTTTGATCCTATTCGATTTTGGGATTATATACGAGATAAGTTCCCAGTGAGTATTATTCGAAGTAAGGGAATGTTTTGGCTGGCATCTAGACCAGAACAAGCCTTGGTATGGGGACAGGCAGGTGGCTCACTGAGAGCAGATAGTGCTGGGCTATGGTGGCATAGCCTCTCTGTTGCGGAACGCATGACTCATCCTGTTTTTATAGAGAATCAAATTGAAATAGAGGAAAACTGGCATACACAGTTTGGAGATAGACACAATGAGATTGTGTTCATTGGGCAGAATATGGATAAGGAGCTTATCTCGAAAGAATTAGACGCTTGTTTAGTCACAGATTTAGAATTGGCTACAGAGTTGTGGAGAGAAGGCTATGAAGATGAATGGCCTGTGCAGCGAATTCATGCAGTGTAATAAGCCGCTAGGAGATTATAATTATAATTTTGATAAATAAAAAAGTCCAAAAATGATTAGTTTCATTTTCGGACTTTTCTTTTGAAGAATAAATATTGGGGATCCATAATGGACGATATATATTAGCATTGGGAGTTTGTCCAATGCTAAAAAACGATTATTTAAAGTAGCATCCCTAGGGCGAAGAAAGCAACCAAGAAAATCCACAACCCATCTAAAAAATGCCAATATAGAGTCAACAATTGTAATTTTTTACGTTTGGTGGGATCAGAAAAGTAAATCAATACACTCACAGGCTCTACCATTCGTTTACGAGCAGTATAAATAAAAGCCATTAAGAAAGGCATCCCCCCAACAACATGGGCAAAATGCATTGCTGAAATCATATACAAGTATTGTTTACCAATACCAATATTCTCTCCAAGCAGGGCATCTTGATAGACTGTCCAAGCAATAATCTGAGCAATTAAAAATAGTACAGTCAATCCCAAGGTATACCAGAGTGTACGTTGGTATTTTGCTGTATCATCAGCAGCATAGGCTTTATTTGCTTCATTCACGGTATAGCTACTAGCAACTAATAATATTGAGTTTAACCAGAAAATAGGTGGCATATAGACACCTGAATTTCCCATTTGCACCCTTGTATAAATGTATGCAAATGTAAAGGATATGAATAAAATTGCTAGTCCAGCTAGTAGTAAGAACATTCCTAGTTTATAAGGATCAACCTTTAATAAAGGTGGTTCTTTTTCGTCGTTATAATTATACTTATTGTAACTCATACATTCTAAAACAATGGACTAAAGAAGATGTTTTGAAAACTTTAACAAAGTCTGAAGAGAAGTTCACTATTTCTTCTTTTTTAATACTTCCATCATATCTAATTGTATTTTATAAATACCTCGAACAGCTTTACCATCACCTTTGAATGGAATAAGACGGAGTTTGCTTTTGTTTTTAGCACTTGAAACATTTAATCTAAGATTGAGAATACAGTTTCCAAACTGCCATCCCTCCAAGATTTTGAGATCAATGATTTGACCATTTTCATCAACTAAAAACAGTAGTTTTATGTAACGATTTTCGCGATTTACTTTATCCTTTTTAGCATGATTTTCATCCAATTGGCTGTATAAGAAATCTTTGAGATAGTTTTCAGTACAAGTTTTTTGGGCAGGACTTCCTTCCTCTTTTTCACAACTTAGGCTGTAAGCATATTCATAGGTTTTATAATTGCTGGGAGGAGGAGGAATCAAAAAAGGAGATGGTGTTCGTTTTGTATCAGAATCTCCAAGATTAAACTTAATAGGCATTCTAATTCTAACTTTGACTTTTTTACCCTGTTGTATTCCTGGACTCCAAGGCGCTTTTTGATCTTTCATTAAGCGAAGTATGCGCATCACTTCTTCAACCAAATCTTCTCCTCCTACAGGATTTTTAATGGTTTCTATATCAACTATATTTCCTGAGGTATCTACCGTAAAGTCTATGATTACCATCCCTTCAATAGACCGATATTGAGCAGATTTAGGATAATCTATGTTGCCATAAATAAATTTCATAAATTCCGTATCTGAGCATAGCTTTTTTTCTGACTCTGGAATATTTAGACTCTCACAGCCTGGAAAATGAGGCATAATTTCAACAAAACGATATATTCCTGATGAATCCTGGGCATATAAATTACTTAAGAAACTCAATAAAAAAAGATAAAGTGTAAGTTTAAAAAATGCTTTCATATGAATTAAGATTGAAAATAATTGAACTGAAATAGTTGTAGGTTATACAAATATAGTGAAGTATAATTGTCAATAGAGTTATATATAACAGTTCGTAGGTTTTTAACTTCGCAGAGTCCTTAGTAGTTTGTAATTAATTGATAATTAAATGTATATACAAGTTTAGTTGAGTTTGATATGTGAATATTTGTCGAATAAACACCCAAATGTACAATTTGGAATCATTTCGGATTTAGAAGATGTAGTGATTCGAAGTTTTTTTGCTTAGAATTGGAAAACCTATTATGTAGATAATGCCAGTCACACCTTCAATAATTTGCCTTGGGCAACCAACATTTTGACTGTGAATGGCATTACCTATTTTGAATGGATCAATGAACTTCGAGAGCGAATTACTACCAATGTTTATGAAAAGAATAATTGCTTATTCTTTTCTAAAAACACGCAACTCTACACGGCGGTTATCTGCTCTACCTTCTGTAGTTTCATTATCAGAAACCGGTCTAGATTCACCAAAACCACGCTGAATTAATCGACTTGGATCAATACCATTTTCAATTAAATAATTGATAACTGCGTAACTACGACGAGTAGCCAATTGCCAATTATATTCAAAATCACCATCACTATCTGTGTGTCCAATGATTTCTAATTGGACAGTTGGATGTTTTTGCAAGAAACGCAAAGCAGCATCCAAACGCTCAACCGCATCTTGACGCAAGTTATATTTATCTACATCAAAATTGATATTATCATTATACTCCCAAGTAGTTACATTTAGAGTTTTAGGATCTGTTTTGGGAGGAGTAATCTTCTTAGAAATACGTTTTAAGAAGATAGTATCTAGTTCTTGTTCCTCATATTTAGGCAAGTTAGACAAATCAATATTCAATGTATCTAATAGATTTTCACGTGCAGCATTATAATTAGCAATTACCGTATATTGGTCTCCACCAGCTAAGGCTAATTTATACTGACCTGTTTGAGGATTGGTTCTAGCACGTGCAAAAACTTCCTTCATATTTCCATTCTTATATACTCGGAGTGTGGTCTCTATTGGCATTCTATCAGATATGTAATGTACCTGACCAGTTAGTAGAGCCGTTGGTTGAGGACGCAACTCCTGTGGCAAACGCAAACGATAAATATCTAAGCCACCATAAGAATTTTCATCTGAAACAAAGTAGGCATAAGCACCTGAAGCAGGTACAATCAGCCCTTCGTCAGAGCCCTTACTATTAATCTTGGGGCCTAAGTTTTCGGGCTTTGACCAATTTGTCCAGGTATCATCCAAGCGCCTTGTTACAAAAATATCACGTCCACCATAACCTGGATGACCCTCAGAATCAAAATACAAAGTTTTTCCATCAGCCGCTAAAAAAGGACTATGTTCATTTCCAGTTGTATTGACGGTATTTCCTAAATTACGGGGTGTAGAGAAAATCCCATTGTTTTGTAAGAAACTTACATAAACATCACGTCCACCTCTCGAATCAGGGCGCAACATAGAGAAAACCAAAGTTTTTCCATCAGGACCTAAATGAAAGGAAACCCAATTCCCAATTTTTCGACATTGATTGATTCTAGCAGATTTGGGATAAGACCAACTCCCATCTTTTGTGCGGTGTGTAAAAGCTAAAATCTCATCCGGATCTTGACGCTTACCATAAGCATTGATCACCATTAGTGTATTATTATCAGGCATAATTGCATTGACAAAATTACTGATTTGGTTGTTGAGTGGTCGACCAATATTTTGCGCTTTTGACCAAGTTTCACCATCTTCCGAGGTACTAAAATAAATATCTTGCCCTCCAAAACCTTCTTTGTGATCTTCCACAATAAAATAGAGAGACTTCCCATCAGGGCTGATATCTGGTGCTTTATCTATATACTTACTATTGATATTTGTTCCCAAATTTTGTTTCTGAACATCATAGGATTCTACTTCTTCACTTACGTTAATAATGCCCATATCTTGATAGAGCTGAAACTTGTTGATCTTGATTTGTGGATGAGAATGATAAATGGCTACACCAGAATTAAAGAAATCAATAAAGGGTATATCATACACTTTTTTACCATTGATGGAGAAGACCAAATCTTCGTCTACACGCTTAACTTCTAATGTGTTTTCATTCTTTTGGAAGACTTTTTTCTGACGTTTCCATCGGAGCAGATAATTAACATCTTCTTGTTTGCGGTAACCAATTTGGAATTCATTGTTATTATTAACCTCAAAGAAATAATAATAATAGCGGTTTTTGCGTCCCCATTGGATTCCATATTTTCCTCTATTCTCCAATCGCTTGATATCAAAGCTGGTAGTGATACGAAAATCTTTATCAGCATGAACATAGAGTGCATTATGTTTGACCTTATGTCCATATTCTTCTACTTCATACCACCTATTCAAGTTGGTTTTGAAATCTTCTTCGAACCAAAGTGGTAATTCTTGTGCATATATATTGTTGAGTGTAATCAAGGCGATTACTAAAAAGGGAAGTACCTTCATGCTTTTATTGGATTATGACAGTGATACTATTCCATAATCAAAACATTACATTAATGCTAGCTCTGCTCGTCCTTTCAGGATTCTTTTAAATTAATCAGTTAACTAACTACATCATTTTTCAACTATAGTGCTACCATGTGCTCAAAAAAGCTTTGTCAGGCAAATTAATTTATTTGAATCTTAATGATAATTTTAACTATGGTTTAGTCTTAGGCGTGTAATTTATCTTAGATAATATCACCTTAGTCTTAGGCAATTTTTTATTCTTTCCATATGTTATATCCTTATAACACTGATAAGGTAACTATTTCTACGCAGATTTTAGGCTTTATTTATAATCCTTTTTTGCTTTTGAGCTAACTGGGAGTGATTTATAATCTTATTTAGTCTTAAAATTACGTTTTGGATTGGCTTTCAAGAAGCTATCCCAACTACTATACTTTTTACCACCACCAATACCTGGTTTAGTTTGCAAATGATGGCAAAAGGCAACACCTAGTGCATCTGTAGCATCCAAAAACTTGGTATCTAACTCACCCTTGACGACATGAGGTAACATATTTGCTACCTGTTCTTTGGTAGCATTACCCTTACCAGTTACCGCTTTTTTGATACTTCTAGGGCTATACTCTACAATTTCCAGGCCCTTGCAAGCAACCGCAACCATTGCCGTACCTTGAGCTCTACCTAACTTTAGCATAGCCTGTACATTTTTTCCGTAAAAAGGTGCTTCAATTGCAGCAGTAGTGGGCTGATAGAGATCAATCAGTTTTTGGAGTTCTTCAAAAATATATTGCAATTTTTGAGACTGTTCATCAATAGAGCGCATATCTAATGCACCCATCCGAATAAGGCGAGGTTGTTGGCGAGGAACGATTTGTAAAAAGGCAAACCCCAGAAGATGACTTCCAGGGTCTATACCTAATATAATTTTATTTTTTTGCATACAGATCCTATTAAAAAGTCCGTTTTTGAAACTTTATGTTTCTAAGTTACAACAAAAACTTGGATCCTAGTTGATTTCTTCGTCTTTTGAGCTAAATTTAACACCATAATCCGCTAATTCTTTCATAACAGGATTATAAATCTCTGGTTTGATCGGAATATGTACCCCTGCATTCGTGATATTACCAAGCAAAATATGTTTAGCACCAATAGCCAAAGGCACACCTACTAAGCGAGACATTGCTGTATCAGAAGCATTTTCTCCTTTTTGAACCAAGGTTGAAGTATGGCGATAGGTCTTACCTTCTTTAGTATATTCAAACTCATGTTGCATGATAATCATATCCTTATCTTCAGGTTCTAGCTTCCATTTTTTCTCCAATAAATCTTGTAAAATCTGCGCAGGTGTTGCATCTACTTTTTCGATCAGTTTTTCTTCGAAAAGTCCTAACCATTCTAGTTTTGCCAAAGATTCATCTTCTACATTTAGTCCAAAATATTCTGCTAAACGCTCTTTCAAGCTTCCCCAGGTTTTTCCATTACTAGGAGGTAGATAACTCTCTACCCAAAGCGCATAAGTCATATCCTCAGAGTAATCCATGGTATAACTATCATTAGTTAACCCAAGTTGAATTAGTAAATTCCAAGCAGAACAATATCCACGATGACGTAGAGTTGCACGCAAAATGGTTGGAATATTATCCAAGCCATACGCTTCTCTATAAGTCAGAGATGCACGGTTAGGATAAGCCTCATAAATCCCCATTCCTGGTACATCAACCAAGGCTGATTGAGCAAATAAACGGCTGTAGTTTACATGTTTATAACGATTTTGGTAGAGGTACTTTGCCACACCTTGTCCTGCCAAAACCACATTTCTTGGGCTCCAAGAAAACTTATAGTGCCAAGGATTATTGTCACTCTCTGGAGCAACCAAACCACCTGCATAAGATTTAAAGGATTGAATTTCACCTTTAAGATCTCTTATGTGATCTATAATCTGCATAGCAGACATATGGTCAATACCTGGATCTAAACCCATCTCAAACAAAAAGGTTAAGCCCTTCTCCGCTGCTTCAGTGGATAATGCCTGTACCTCTGGAGAAACATAAGATGCTGTAGTAAGATTGGTATTAAAACGCAGACAGTCTTTTGCTGGATAAACATGCAAATGTGGTGGTAACATAGAAACCACTAAATCTGCGCCTTGTATCAGCGCTTCTCTTCGGGTAACATCTTGAATGGCATTGAGTTGTACTGCATTTCCTCTAGAACTATTACCTATCTTTTGTAATGCTAATTCTAATGACATATCAGCAACCGTAACAATCCAGTCATAAGTATCGGCTTGCTCTAATAAATAATTAATCAAGGAAGTGGCAGAACGTCCCGCCCCAAGGATTAAAATACGTTTCATAATCTAGAAATTCTAAGATTTTGGTTATCAGAAGTTATCAGTTTTTATTTAACTAAACTTCTCATCTAATTGAGAATCAACTTCTTTTAAACAATTCGCTTTTTGAGTCCAATTCTCTAATTGTCGAATTCACTCAATTGTGTTTGTTTTTTTGATTTAGAGAATTATCTATTTTAGAATATGTTTAAATTTATTTTAAGTTGTAATATGAAAGCTCTTTTTTCGTCATATCTTATCTATTTTAGCTTTGCTGAGCCCTTCGGGAGGTCGCCAATAGCTAGTTACCTTAAAAATAAGGCCTACTTGAACAAAAAAATACTACTCACATTATCAAATACACTAATTTTAAACATGTTCTTAAATGCTGCTGCAAGTCTAAGAAATGATTTCCTTTTTTTTTAGAAATTGCTTAAGTTTACTGGCTTTATTTCAAAAATATGTACATTTTTAGTTAAAAGATTAGCGAAGTACTATCCAAAATGGGCAGATAACTTCAGAAAAAAGCATTAGACCTTCAAGAAAAATAATAGTTCGTATATTTTTAGTTTCATTAATAACTTAGTGCTCAGCGAAGCTAAAATTACAAAGTCAACGAGCTATCAAAAAAAATAAATATGAAAAAAAAAATAATAAAAGCAGAGGTAGAGGTTTTTGAAAATGAGGATGAATTATCGAGGAATAACCGTGAATTATTAGCAGCAGCCAAAGATGCTGCAAGTCGCGCTTATGCACCTTATTCCAAATTTCAGGTAGGAGCAGCACTTTTATTAGAAAATGGCGAGATTATACTAGGCAGCAATCAAGAGAATGCAGCTTATCCCGTAACAATTTGTGCTGAGCGAACGGCTATTTTTGCAGCGGCAACTCAGTTCCCAGATATCCCTATCCTGAAGATAGCAATCACAATTATCAGCCCAGAGGCCAATATAAACCGACCTGTGCCCCCTTGTGGTTCTTGCCGACAAGTTATTTATGAGACCGAGTTACGTTATTCTAAAAATATAGAAATATTTATGCAAGGAGATCATGGAATCATTTATAAGGTAAAGAGTATAAAAGATCTTTTGCCCTTATTGTTTGATGCTTCTTTTCTGTGAAAGAATTAAGGTTTCTATAGTCCTAAAGGGGTTCTGTAAAGCAAAAAATGTACAAACTATTCGGACATAGAATAAGCAGCCGTCAATTAGCTTCGCTGAGCCCTTTGGGGTTTTCGTCCATCTTTGTTGCTGACAACCCATATAGTCCATTTGGTTAAGTTGGGAAAAATACTCTAACTCTTTAGCCAAATCTATTCTTATTTTTTGAATAAAGACAGAACAAAAAAGATCGTTTAAATCTAAAAAATATCTTGAATAATCATTTACCAACTAAAATCACTTAGAAGCAAAAAATATCTAATTCAATTTATGTACGGTTTTATAATTTTTTATTAATAATAAGTGGGAGATAGACTAATTTATATTAAAAAATGATAATTAGCTGTTAAGCATAATCGTAGTTTTTAGTTTTTGTTAGAAATTAAAAGCTTCACATTATTAACAATAATAAAAAAGTCAATATTTTATCGTATTTTTGAGAATGGATATCAAAGTTGTTTTTGAGAGATATTTATAGTATGCAAGGCTTTACAAAGAATTGATAATGAATGCGAAATAATTTTGTTTTTACAGGGATATTTATTCTGTGAAATGTCTACTTTCTTCTATTAAAGATTATTAAAGAATAAGGTATATCAATTCCAAAAGACAGGGTATAAGTACATAACTTAGCTGAGCTGAAGCTGTAGTCTATTAAGTCTCTAAACAACTCTATTGAGGATGAACTTTATTACAAAAAATAATGATTGAGAATCACAACAAAGTTATCAAAACAACGATTGCAGATCTATGTCGTATAGAACACGATATAATATTTGCAAAATACCATAGCATGTATTTGGACAATGTAGAGTATCTTGATGAACTTTCAGAAGGTATTAAGAAACTCATCGTACATCAGAAGAATTTATTGCTATTTGATGCATCCAAAGTCAAGGGGGCATCCAAGGAGTTTCGCCAAGCATCAACCAAAAATAGGGGATATACTAAAGCTATAGCCATTGTCGTAGGATCTGCAATTCTTAAGATTTTAGTGAATATTTTTATTTCCTTCAATAAACCAGAATATCCTACCAAAATGTTTACCAAAAAGGAAGATGCTGTGCAATGGCTGCTGACCTTTGAGCAAACTTAATTACTCTGTACTTCGAGTACACCCTGTTTTTAGCCTAAGATAGCTAAAAACAGGGCGACCAAAACACTAGAAATGTAATCTTACCTACTTAGTAATTTGTAATAGCTGACTATTACGATCTCCATTTTCCAAGTGTAGATGAACTATATACATACCTGTGTTCAAACCGTCAAGACTCAAGGCATATGTCTGCTCGCCTTCGTACAGTTCAATTGGTCGATAAATTACTGTTCTTCCCATCATATCTACAACCGAATAAGAAGCAGCCGTATGGCGAACAGCATTAATATTTAGAGTTATTTGATCCTGTGCAGGATTGGGATAGACCTCAAAACTAGCTAATTGCGGTTGATTGTAGATATTATCTACAGCAACTGGGGTAGGGAAAGTTAGATTACAGTTTGTAGTTCCAACCACTTCACACCAACGCTTTTTAAATTCTTGGTAGTAAATATTGTTAATATCATTGTCATGAATAATCAAGGTATTTTCATCATTTTCAGTCTCTGCTGCATTACTCCAGTTGTGCGAACCTGTCACAACCAAAGGATCTGCGTTGGGGAAAGTTGCATCAACAATAGCATATTTATGATGCATAGAGGTTGAACTACTATTATCGGCATAAACATTGGCTTGGCTGGTCTGCAAATCTGGAAATTCAGAACCCAAATCATTCACATTGTCAATCACTCCATTCACACTAACTCCATTGAATGCAGCGTCTTTTAGTGTAGTTCCTAACTCATCTTTAGTCATTGTTAATAAAAGAAAATTGACATTAGAACCTGCACTTTGTAAGGCATCTACAATAGCTGCAGTCGTATTATCAGAAGGCGAAAAGTATAACTCAACATCACGTCCTCCAATAGAAAACAAGTGCGGAATATTATCTGTTTTAGAAGCACCAGTTTTAGAATTTCCTGCATTTGGAGTTGCAGTAGTACTTCCCCACATTTCTTCAAATTCTATAGTATAAGCTTTTGCTAATGCTTGATCTTGAATTAGCACTACATTATTAAAATCGGTATAAACATTACCTTGCGTCAAATTCATAGAACCTGTCCAAACATAGGAATCGTTAACAGAATCTCCATCAATGATCAAAAACTTATTATGCATCAATCCATTTGCATTGGCATACAAAACATTAAAATTGGGTGCTGGACTTAGCGAAGTATTAGAAGTTCCATCATTGGCTACATAACGCACGGTTACACCACGATTCACTGCATCTTCCAAAGCATCTATAATATCATCTTGATTAATATTATAAGCAGCTACATCAATACTAGTTTGTGCATCATCAATTAGATCTAATAGCTTAGACTTAATATTGGATCCCGAACCTGATAGATTTGGACTGGCTCCATTAGAAACACTAGCATCTACTGTTCCATTAAAATAGATTTCAATTGCACCAGAAGAGTTAGAAGCTGTAGTCATATAGAATGTAACGGGATAGTTGAAGGTGTCTGTTCCAATGGCTACACATGGTCGTACATAATAGAATGTAGAAGCTGATAGGTTGGATAAGGTCATTCTGTGGTATTGTCCATTTACGGTACCTACAATTCTACCGAGTTCTAAGGAAGGGGTAGTTCCATAAGATAAACAAGGAACAGCATCCACATTGGTATTCCAAGCAACTTCAAAATTAGTGGCTGTAATATTCTCTTGACTGATTTCTGAGAAAATAAGCTGCGCAGAAAGTCCCTGCGCTAATACAGCTATAAGTATTAGTGTACAAATTGTTTTCATGCTAAATTATTTAAGTTAATTCTGTAATCGGTGTCTATTTTTAGCGCAAATAGCCAATAAAGATAAGACAGAAATATAAGTAATTCCTCATCTTTAGAATAATTCTATCAAAATTCGATTGGTGTATATTTAACATAGGGCTTTTAAACATTTAACATTTTGCTGCACTTACTTTATTATAATAAGTAGGTGGACATAATTAGTTATGGGATAATTCAAGCAGCCTTTTTGTAAGGAGGTTTGCTTCGCAGAGCACTTC
>JAKVCT010000146.1 GCA_022448995.1 Saprospiraceae bacterium | reverse complement strand
AGCGAATCCATAAAAAGGAGTTTCGGATCTGGCGCAAGGCAAACCCAAATTAGATTTTTGTATAGAGATTCTTTTAGAACATATCTAAAATTAAGGTATTTATTAATATGAATACCATAGCTTGCTTAGTTTATGAGACGGATAGATTATCTCTGATTAAAGCAAATATTCTCAACATACCAACAGTTATAAATTGATTATCAAGGTAGAATGTAAGTTTATTCGTTTTCCTTTTTTGAAAAAAAATTCATATATTTATAAGCGTTTCATTATTTAAAGAAAAAAATACTGAGCCTATATTTAATTATGTCCACCTACTTATAAAGGTTTCCTTGTTTTTTCAGATATTTGTATTGAAGTTGTTTAAAAATTCGATCTAATGAAACTAATTTTTAAACAACTTCATTCTCGACTATTCTGTATTCAACAGAAACTTCATTTTTTAAATGCTTTTCATCATAAATCTTTAAATTGCCTTATGTATCGTTTTCTACTTACAACATTTATTCTACTGATAATATTAGTACCTAGAAGTCAAGCACAGCATACTGCTAATACAGGGTTTACTATGATCAAAAAAGTAGAAAAAGTAACCCATCAAGCCTTTAAAACTGACGAAATCGTTAAGGTTCGTTTCAATATCGATCCAGATATAATAGAAGTAAGAAGCACTAGAAGTTCTAGAGTTTTAGTTGAGACCACTATAGAAATGGGATCTCCAAGTATGCCCTTGTTGGAATATGCAATTGGTACAGGACGCTATGAACTAGAATCTGTCGTTGAAGGTGGTATTATGACCATTACTCCAAAACCACGCAAGCATGATATTGTTATAAAAGGAGAGAGAGTTCCTGAAAATCTAAAGTATGTTATCATGGTTCCCGAGTCTCTAAAACAAACATCTGGTATGTAGTAATCTCTAGACTAGAGGTCAGCCCAGCGTAACATTTCTTCAAAAGTTACCATATCAATTCTATGTTCTAACCATTCACAACAGATTAGACGAACATTCGTCTTTTTTTCAAAAAATTGCTTATTCAGTTCAGGATCAATAGTAGCATCTTTAGCTCCTACGACTACCCATGAGTGTACGGCTGGATCTTCCTTAATTTCAGGAATGGGAATGAGTACAGAACGATAAGGCAAGGCAGGATTGAATAATAATTGTGGAATCTTAAGGTCTTGCCCCAACCAATAACCAAAATAACCTCCCATAGAACTCCCCACTATATATTCTATGTCAGCTTCTTGACAAATCTGTTTTAATCTAGGATAAACAGCTTCTTTTTCTTTTTCGTAGTCTATAAATGGAGCAACAATCTCATGTCCACGCTCTGATAAAAGTGCTATTTTCTCTTTCTTAGGGTTTCCATATAACCCATGTATGTACAATATTTTCATTCTATTATTTTATAATGATAATTCGTTGATTTTCTAGCAAAGCTAAGCACTCCCTAGCTAAATGAGTCTTGTCTAGGCAGAACGCTAATTTTAGGAATGCTCTTATCTGCAAATTACAGGCTTACAAAAAAACACCTCACTTTTGACATAAAGTACAAAAAGTGAGGCAATAATTTTTCAAATTTAAATCTTTATACTCAGAAGTCGTTTAAGAATTAGATTTAATGCAGAAATTCAGCGAAGCTAAAAGTGGATAAACCTCGAAAGGCTCAGTGAAACTAAATCAATGATTTTTAAACAACTTCTTAATTTATTGATTGACTTGATCAAATTCTAACCAAGACAACTAAGCAATACAATAAGCATCTGCTTGGCTAATCGCTTGAGAAATAATTTCTAATCCCTCATCAATTTGTGCTTTTGTAATACACAATGGAGGAGCAACAAAGATAAGATTCCATTTGACAAAGGTAAACATTCCTAACTCACGGATTTTTCCTGCTACTTTTAGCATAGGTTCTGCTAGGGGTTGATTCCAATGACTCATAGGCTCTTTGGTAGTTCGATTCTTAACCAATTCAATAGCACCTAACATTCCAGTATTTCTCCAATCTCCTATTGAGGGATGTCTGGATTTTAAAACTTCCATTTGTTGGTCTAGATAAGCACCCATCTGAACTGCATTCTCAATCAAATTTTCTCGCTCATAGATATCCAATACTTCCAGAGCTGCTGCACAAGCAACTGCATGAGCGGAATAAGTTAAGCCTAGGGGCAATGCACGATCATTGAATGCGTTGGCAAGATCTGGTCGGACAATCATTGCTCCCAAGGGAATATATCCAGAAGTTAGTCCCTTGGCCATCACTAATATATCGGGAGTAACCTCGTGGTTATCGATCCCAAACCATTTACCAGTACGCCCAAATCCGCTCATTACTTCATCAACAATGAGTAAGATCCCATATTTGTCACACAATTCACGCACCTTTTTTAGGTAGAATGGAGGATACTTAATACAACCAGATGTTCCTGACTCGCCTTCCATCAAAATAGCTGCTACACTATGAGGATTTTCATACAAAAGTACTTGTTCCAAATTGCCCAAGGCACGTTCTCCACATTGTTCTATACTATCACTATACCAAGGACAACGATAATAGTAAGGGTTCTCTACATGTACTATATTAGGCGTTTGCTGTATATCAACAGGATGACGACGAGGATCACCTCCTGCAGAGATTGCCCCCATAGTTGCTCCATGATATGAGCGATAATTAGTGACAATCTTGTGCCGACCAGAGTATACCCTGGCCATTTTAATGGCATTTTCAATAGCTTCTGATCCTCCTAATGTAAAGAATGTTTTGGATAAATCCCCTGGAGTAATTTGTGCTAACTTAGCTCCTAGCTTACCTCGTACTTCTGTAGCCATACTTGGCGATACAAAACTAAATGCTTCCATCTGCTTAGCAACAGCATCTGCTACCGCTACATGACCATGACCTATATTTACATTCATTAACTGAGAAGAAAAGTCGAGATAGCGTTTTCCCTCTCGATCATATATATAGACACCTTTGGCAGATTTGGCATTGATGGGATTTAATCCCCCTTGCTTAGACCACGAAAAGAAAGTATGCTCTAGATTCTGCTGCAGTATGGCAGATATTTCTGATTTTGTTGTTATACTCATTTTCTAATAATTATGTCCACTTAAGTAATTTTGGTTGTGCAAGAATAGATGATAGGTTGACAGATAAGTAGCGAAGGGAAGTCAACCTTCACAGTAGTATGCTTTATTCTCTATCTTAAGCAGAAAACAAAATAATACAAACAACTGTTGATCAAATATTTATTCAATACACTAATGAGTTTCTTATTCTTATTTTTTAAGTAATTAAACGACTAGCTCATCCAGTTTGTACGTGCCTCAGGGTTCCACTTAGTTGTTGTTTTCTTGAGGCGTGTCCAGAAAGCAATGGAACTACGTCCAGTAATATCATGTGAACCAAAACGAGATTCATTCCACCCACCAAAAGAGAAAGGCTCACGAGGTACAGGCACACCAATATTTACACCAGTCATACCAGCACTAACACGATCCATGATATAACGTGCCCAACCGCCACTTTGCGTAAATACAGATGCTGCATTACCATAATTAGAACTATTTTCAATTGCTATAGCTTCATCAACGGTTTCTGTACGAATGATTGCTAGTACAGGTCCAAAAACCTCTTCTTTGGCAATATTCATATCAGGGCTCACATAATCAATAATGGTAGGTGCGATATAAAATCCTCCTTCTTTGCCTTCTACGACAGTATTACGACCATCTACTAATACCTTGGCACCAGCAGCTTCAGCTTCTGTAATGTACCGCTCAATTCGTTCCTTAGCTGTTTTAGAAATAACAGCTCCTAAATTATCTCCAGGAACTATTTTTTTAGCTTCTTCGCACAAACGCGCTACAATATGATCCACTTGCCCAACCGCCACCATAGCAGAAGCAGCCATACAACGTTGCCCCGCACAGCCTGCCATAGAAGCTGCTATATTAGACGCTGCCATATCTACATGTGCATCATCAAGTACAATTAAGTGATTTTTAGCACCACCTAATGCAGCACAACGCTTGAGGTTTGAAGTTGCTCTAATGTATACAATTTTGGCTACTTTGGTAGATCCTACAAAAGATACTGCTGCAATATCAGGATGATCACAAATCGCTTCTACAGCTTCTTTACCCCCATTAACTACATTGAGAACACCTTTAGGTAAACCCGCTTTCTCTAGTAGTTCTGCTATAAGAATAGCACTCAATGGAGTCATTTCAGAAGGTTTAAGAACCATACAATTCCCTAATGCTATTGCATTGGGAATTGTCCAAAGAGGAACCATGTGTGGAAAATTAAAAGGTGTAATAGAGGCAACAACTCCTAAAGGCACATGGCTTGTCCTACATTCTACACCTTTGCTCACTTCCTGAATTTCATCATTGACAATTTGAGGTAGAGAACAAGCAAATTCGCACAGCTCGATTCCTTTATCTACCTCTGCTGCCGACTCTCCCATCGTCTTACCATTTTCTAAATGAACTAAATGAATGAGTTCATCTCTATGTTTCTCTAATAAAGCTCTAAATTTGAAAAAGATTTGCACACGCTCTTTTAATGTGCGCGAAGACCATTCTCCAAAAGCTATCTGTGCTGTTTTCACTGCTCTATCTACCGCAGAGGCATCTGATAAATAAACAGATGAGATGGTTCTTCCGTTCAGCGGACTGATAACATCCAAGGTTTCAAAGTCTTCATCAATTACCTGACCATTGATATAGTTACCCGATTTGATAGATGATACTATTTTCATTTTTTATGTTGATTTATATTAATAATTTTGAGAATTTATATGAGGGAGTAAGTGGGTGGACAAGCTAAGTTACAGCCGAAGTCAAATAAAATGTCATAAGTCAAAAAGCTAGTAGCAAAGAGATCTGCAAAGCTAAAAAAGAGCTTACATTCTACGTTTTAGAATAAATTTAGACATGACATGCTCTTAGCATACAATACACAACAGCTTTACAAATTATAATTTTTTGACTAAATATCAAAAAAAAACTAACATTCTATTATAAGATTATTCAATTAATCTTGAAAGTATTTGGCTTTAGTTATTCTGTTCAAAATCTTCAGTTTATTGCCTATATATGGAGAAAAGTACGAGGCTAATCCTTTTGAGATCATTCTAACGACTACTTAAGTAACCATAAAACACCAACTATAAATATTCTAATTATCAGCAGCTTACAAAGCTGATAATAAACTAAATTATATATAGCATTTTTTAGAGATAAAGTAATTTATTCTTGTATACTTGAGTAAAATAATCTATCTTTATTATTGAGTTTTGTTGTTTTCAACAAAAATAAGTATCATTCAACAAGGGGCTTGATAGCAACAACAGCTACAAAAAATAAAATCCGTTACCCAATAGGTTTATTCAAAATATGTCTGTAGCAATCAAAATACAAAGCATTAGTTGTAAATAAATCCCTAAAAGATTCGTTCCATTAGCTTCGGAAAGCTCAGCGAAGTTAACCCTATAATAATATAAAAAACAAGCATTTAAGACTTATAAATAAATTAAATAATATGGCATCTGCATTTTGGATCTTGGAAGATGGACGAGGTTTCGCTAGAAATTGCTCAGCCATGGCATCCATGCTTAGAGTAATCACTGATGAGTTAAAAAACATAGAAGAGGCAAGAGAACTTTATCATTATTTGGACAACTTAGTTTATAGAGAAGAAAACGGAGATATTTATAATGGATTTGGCGGTTTCATAAGAAAAGGTAGAAATATCATGTTCAACTTTGATTTGCGCTCTTTTACTCTTCAAAACCGAAAGTTTTTTTGGAGAGCTACTCTCCAAGCCTTATCAACATTAAAATTACAAGACAACAAGAAAAATGAAAAAACTATTTTTTTTCTAACCATACTACTAGATATGCATAGGCGAATTGAACATGGAGAAGATCCCATGGAACTGAATCATCTTAGAATCATCCAGCCTGAACCTGATGAAGAACTAGGACTGACATGGAATTAAAAAACTCCTAAACAGCATTTTTTAAGTAAAATTATTAGTTTAGCATTAGCCTCAAAAGGGTTCTGTGAAGCTAAAATTAAAAAATCGACGAACTACTACTTAACAATATACATTAATTTTGGACATACTTTTACATGTGAATCTTAGGAAACTTCTTCTGGGACTCATACAGCGAATTACCCCGCTTTTTATACTTTATAATCAAAAGCGGGGTAGCCACAAAATACGCTATGAAGCAAGCTCATCTTTTGGCTTGATACGACTCATTTTTCGGATAAAATACTAAAATCAGCTAAAGATAACTACAAGAACATTCTAGACTCTTCCTCAGCTCCACTCCCACAGTTATAAGTTAAGATAACCTGTGTCCACATTGTACACACTCCATAAGCTATATTTTCACTACTCTACAACCCACCTTTTTCTATTTTACCTTTTTAGATAGCCCCAAGATTACTCCCAGGTATGACCTTTTTTAAAATAATGTACTTACTATAGAACAATAAAGGTTTACCGTTATAGAGCATGAGCATTTCGTGGTTCTATACTAAGGTGCTCTGTAAAACTAATCTCCCGATCTACCTGCTAAAACTAGTGTTATGAAAACAATTATCTTCATCTATCTATTTTGCTTATTCTTTATCTATTCTGGTCACACTCAAAGAGATTTTATCTATACCTCTCTAGAGGCTGCCCTAGAAACACCTGAAAAGGTCTATCAATTGAGCTTAACTTTTGATTATGATGACGATTTAAATAAACTGCCTAAAGTGCTTGGGAAACTATCAAACTTGGAGGAACTTTGTATCAACCATCAGACACAGTCAATCTTTCGGACTGCTCGCACAGAGGATTACGACGCATTTTATAAAAGTTGGATTTTTTTTCCAGATGAGTTGAAAAACCTAAAAAACCTTAAAAAACTACATTTTCAAGGCTTATTAAATATTAAATTTCCAGACTGGTTAGGACAGTTAGAAGCCCTAGAGGAAATTGCTATAATCGATATTAAGATAGACCATCTTCAACCCATTATAGGAAATGTAAAAAATTTGAAGAAGTTAATTTTATTCAAAACCTCTTTGACAGAACTCCCTGCAAGCCTAAAACAACTCAAACAACTAACACATCTTGATATTCGTGGTAATTATTTTGAGACATTCCCTTCTGTCGTTTTGGATTTGAAACAATTAGAAGAACTCTCCTTAGCTTTTAATGGCACAAAAGCTAAAGCTTTTGAAATTCCTAAGAACATAAAAGACTTAAAAGCACTAAAAACACTAGATCTACGCTATTCGAAACTCGAGGTATTTCCTGAATCAATCACTCAATTAGAGAATCTAGAACTCTTGTTTTTAGGAAATGGAGTGCATCCCGATAACTCTTGGCTATATGACTCACTTTTTCCTTTCGAAAACTATGAATATAATGTATCAACTATCAAGATTCGTAAAGAACTGATTGATGAGGATCTACGTCAAGTCAATACATTTGAGAAATTTCCGACTTCTGTTCAAACATTACAAAATTTGCGGCTATTAGATTTAGGAACACTGAACCTTAAAGCTATTCCAAAAAATATTGAATTATTGGAAGGTTTAGAGATTCTTAATTTTGCAAAAAATAAGATAACTTCACTTCCCAAAACCTTAGATAGACTAACTAGACTCGAAACCTTAGATTTATCGCTGAATCTGCTCACAGAAATCGATCCTACTATCTTCCAATTAAAGAATTTAAGAAGACTTTATCTACAATCAAACAAGATCAATCAACTTGAAATTGCAGCTCTAAAAACATCCAATCTTCAAGAGCTAAATTTATCAAGTAATGCACTTATTACTATCCCAAGTACCGTGGGAGTCTTGAAAAAACTAAAAGTATTAGACCTAGCTCAAAACCAGCTCTCAATACTTCCTGCGAGTTCTACTCAACTTCACCAACTAGAAGTATTAGACCTTGCGATGAATCAATTTAATAATATCCCAAAAAACTTTGATCAGTTAACCAAGCTAAAGAAGTTGGAACTATCCTCTAATCAGTTTTCTAGGACCCCAATAGAACTCTTTGAGCTTAAAGAATTAGAGCTACTCAACCTTTCATACAATCCAATCAATAAGATTCCTAAGGAAATCCAGCAACTCCAAAAATTAAAAGTTTTGGGATTAGAAGACTCAAAATTAAAACAACTTCCTAAAGAGATCGGACAATTGAGGCAACTAGAAGTTTTGATTATAAGTGGCAATAAAAAATTAACTAAAATGCCTACCACCCTTGCTTCACTACAAAAACTAAAAGTTTTAGATCTAGGTTTTACTTCGTTGAAAGAAATCCCTGCGGTCATCTTTAGTTTAAAAAATTTAGAAGAGCTCAATTTGTATTCAACAAATCTCAATCAATTATCTCCAGAGATAAAGGCACTTACTCAACTAAGACGCTTGATTCTAGACTACAATAAAATCCAAGAATTCCCAAAAGAAATTCTTGGATTAAAACAGCTAGAAGAACTTTCGATTCAGAATAATCAATTTCAAAAATGTCCTTCTATATTGCTAGAGTTGAAGAGTCTGAAAACCTTATTTCCTGCCAATAATCCTTTTTTAATAGAAGATAATAACGAAGGACATTGCCTGAAGGCTTTTCATGAACAAAAAATTGATCTTATCAAGTAAACAAGCAGAAGGAGATAGCAACTGTTAGATCAAGTCTTGACTGTTACATAAAAAGGTAAATCTTATTTTTTGTTGCTGCAAAGCTAGTAGTTTGCACTCAGGATAGATCTATCTTGGATCTAAAGTCAAGGCTAATCGCCCCATTTTCACTCACTCAAAATGTACTCAAGCAGGGAGTGACTGCTGTTAGTTCTGCCAGCTGTAAATCCTGAATAAAAGCATCAATCTGATCCTTAGTCACATTAGGCATACAGATAATATGAGTTTGTTCATCCTCTGTAGCTAATTGCCATTTTTGCTTAATATGCTCCTCTACTTTAGGAAAGACCACTGTTATAGATCCAGGATTTGACCATGCTGGAATACCCAGCTCAATAAGTGCTGCCTTACAATAAGTAGCTACTTCTAAGCTTTTTTGATACCGTTTTCTAAATCCCTCTTTCCCTAGCTTTTGAATAGCATACCATAAAAATAAGGGAGAATGCCCATTTCTAGAACCCGTAATTGTAGTATCAGAAGAGCCGATATAAGAAATCCCCTTAGAAATTCGATCTTTCAAACTTCTTTTGGTAATAATCACACCACAAGGAATAGGAGACCCCACAAACTTATGCCCACTGATTGAAATACTATCTGCTCCGTCCTTAAAATCAAAGGCCTGTCTAGGTTCCATGAATGCACCATAAGAACCCGATAAAGCTGCATCACAATGAATATAATGATCCTGAATAGCCAGTTTTTTCAAAATAGATTTTAATCTTGAAACATCGTCTTTTGCCTCAGTCATTGTAGTTCCAAAAGTAGTTAGAACAATTGCCGCTTTGTCTCGATTGAACTGCAATGTATTTTCAAAATCATCATAATCAATCTCTCCGTTTTCCTGAGATCGAATAACAATGCTTGGAATGTTTAATAAGTGAATATTTTTCCTAACACTGTAGTGAGTAGATTCAGAATAATAGACCATTGCCTTAGGATACATTTCACGGGCAATATATAAGCCGTATAGATTACTCTCTGAACCACCATTGGTAACATAGCCCCAATAGTCCTTAGGATTTGCTCGAAAAAGCTCCGCAAAAAAATCAACTACCTCTCTTTCCATCTCATGTGTTTGCACTCTATAGGTGCTATCTTCATATGGGTCTCCTAAGTTGTTAATAGGATACTGAAAAAATTGATTCAAGGCTGAATAGTCAAAATCTTTAGAAACTGGATATCCTAAGAATTTATCTCTTGCATCTGCTAAATTTTCCTTCAATCTCTTTAGTTGTAAAGTACAGTTCGCGTCTACCATGGTTATAAGAATATTGAGTTTATTTGAGAATATGGACTATTATTAACAATAATAAGTACTACAAAATTAAATTATAAAGTTATTATAACCAACAAAAAATATTTATTCAGAAAATAAAGCTGTATTTTGCAAAAAAATAATTCTGAAACACTGTTTTAGTTTTCTTTTGATTCAAAAACAGAAAATAATGCTGAGATGGATGATATTGATCGAAAAATTCTAAAAGAACTACAACTCGATTGTAAGCAAAATGTCAAAGAAATTGCACAAAAAGTAGGATTGAGCCTTACTCCTACCTATGAACGGATTAGAAAACTTGAGCAACAACAGATCATTAAGTCCTATGTTGCCTTGGTTGACCGAACGAAAATTGGGAAACAGATTATTGCGTATTGTCAGGTATCTCTAATCAAGCATAAAAAAAACTTACTTGATCAGTTTAAGCAAGAGATCTTAGCATTGTCTGCAATTATGGAATGCCATCATATTTCTGGAAATTTTGATTTTCTTCTAAAAATCGCTGTAAAAGACATGAATGAATTCCAACTTTTCATTAATGAAAAGCTTGCTGTAGTAGATGGAATTGCCACAATACATAGCTCTTTTGTGATGGATTCTGTTAAGGATAGCACAGTGTTTACAGTCTAATAACCCAAGTATTTTATAGTGATAGTTGAATTATCATGCAGAAATACTCGATATCAATTCTATTCTTAGTAACTTGTATGAAACTGCTCAGCGAGCAGAGCGCAATATATTCTCAAATTCACAAAATTATTTTTCATGAGACCCTTCCTTGGTATACTAATACTCATATGTACTATTCTTTTAGCCGCTTGCGGAGACGGAAAGATAGGAAAGACTTATAAAATAGAAAAGCCCTTCAAAAATCTAAGCTTAGCTAGTAAACAAGTTTCCTTTGATCCAAGCAAAGCACAAATTTTAGATTTTGGTAATGAAATGCGTATTCAGGTACCTAAGGATGCCTTTGTAGATGCACAGGGAAATCTCGTTACTGATGAAGTTACCATCGAGATGGAGAACTACAACAATCCTGCTAAGATTATTGCCTCTGGTATCCCCATGGAATATGGAGATGAGACCTTTCAGACTGCGGGAATGTTTAAACTTAGTGGAAAATCCAAGGGACAAGAAGTTCAAGTAAAAAAAGGGAAACAGTTACAAGTCGATTACAACTCTAAAGAATATGGTGATTATGATTTCTTTAGGTTTAACCAAAACGGAGATGAAGGAGCCTGGAAAAAACTGAGTGAAAAGGTTGTAACTAACTGCTTTTCGGAGAATGATGTGTTCAAGAAAATACAGTTCAAATTTGATACAACCAACTATCCACAACTAGCTGCCTTACAAAATATGGATTGGAAACTGGCAAATGATTGGTTGGATCCTAGCAGTGAGCAACACAAATGGGCATTAGAAGAAAACTGGACAGTAGTGGAGCTGAGCAAACCACAAAAAGGAGTTCGGAAGCATCTGATCGAAACCTCAGAACCCTACTATGATGTCTCAGAAGATTATAAAACACTATTGACCTATAGTAGTTTAAAAGGAGGATCTGCAAGCTTGTGGTCAGTAGAAACAGGTAAGCTAAAATCAACTTTTAAATTAGATGATTACAACCAAGAATTATATCATACTGTTTCTCCTAGAATTATACAAGGTAAGTATCTAGGTATCCCAAGAAATGACCTAAGTTTGGAACTCTACGATTTGAGTGGTCGAAAATTTGGAAGCTATCCCATGGTCAAAGACCTAGGTTTTGTTGTTTATCCTGAGCTCCAAAAGGTGGTGTATAAGCTTGCGTCAAAAGGAGATAGTTGGGATCTGAACATTGCAGATCTAAATGGTAAAATCCTACACAAAATTTCTTTGCCTATAGAACGTTATGGGCAAGGAAGGAATGAGGATATTACCT
>JAKVCT010000145.1 GCA_022448995.1 Saprospiraceae bacterium | reverse complement strand
CGAGGCTTTTTAACAAAGTGCAGCGCAAAAAGGCTGCTTGAATTAAATACAAATTAATTGTGGCTATCTACTTAATTGCTTTTCAGCTTACTATTTCATTTTTAAATAACTTTAATGTATTCGTAATAATCCCTAATATATAATTGATATGAAGATTGCATAAGCAACTTCAATCATTACACTATCAAGCTTATGTTTTTTAAAAGAAAGAAAAAGCCCAAAGCGGCTATGATCACTGATCAGAATTTTGAAGAAGCTGTATTGAACTCAAGTACACCTGTATTATTAGATTTTTGGGCACCTTGGTGTGGACCTTGCAAGATTTTAGGACCCATCATTGACGAGTTGGCAGACGAATATAAAGAATTGCCGGTATTGATAGGAAAGGTCAATGTTGATCACAATCCTCAGTTATCTGCTGCTTTCAAGATCAGGAGTATTCCTACTTTAGTTATTATCAAAAATCGAGAAGTTTTATTTCGACAAAATGGAATGGTTCCAAAGCCTAATCTTGCAGAAATTCTAGATCAATTACTGGAAAGTGCTCCGTTGGAGAACCAAACAGCTGAAAGTAAAGAGTAAGCTACTACCAAACTTGTTTAGTGACTAGTTAACTAGTTGCTAAACAAGCTTTTAAAAGTCAATGATTTCAGCCTTTTACTGTTCTTGTAGTTATCTTTGGCTGATTTTAAGTCAATATCTAACTGTATTGAATCCTTGAAGCTTGATTAAAATCCTTCTATATCTACTCTACAATTACTTTTATTCTTTTACTTAAAAAGAGCTTCATATTGACTTCCAAGAACTTATCTATCGATCTACCATCTATTCTTAGACAACTTCATAGTTAAGGTGAACAATCTAGCAAAGGTACTGTTAAAAAGGCGTGATTATTACACAGTGACTATGGTTGCTGGTTTGTTAATTGTACAATTTTATACAGAATAGAATGATCGATACCAATATTCATACTCTAGGTGCCTTGAAAGCTACTGGATACCAATCTTTAAGTATCAAGGACGAGTTGCGCAAAAACCTTATCCAAAAACTTAGAAACAAAGAGAATATCTTTGAAGGAATCTTAGGTTTTGAAGACACCGTAATACCAGATATCCAAAGAGCAATTTTATCTCGTCATAATATTTTATTATTGGGACTCAGAGGGCAGGCTAAAACACGTTTAGCTCGTCTGATGCTTGAGCTTTTGGACGAGTATATCCCTGTTATTAAAGGGACAGCGTTGAATGATGATCCATTTTTGCCACTATCTCGCCAAGCACGTGATTTGATTGCAGAACATGGTGACGCAACACCAATTCGTTGGTTACACAGAACAGAGCGTTATGTAGAAAAGCTAGCGACACCAGATGTAAGTGTAGCTGATTTGATTGGTGATGTTGATCCGATTAAAGCTGCGACAATGAAACTAGCGTATTCTGATGAACGGGTGATCCATTTTGGTTTAATTCCTCATGCACATCGCAGTATTTTTGTCTTGAATGAACTTCCTGATTTACAAGCACGTATCCAAGTTGCTCTGTTTAATATTTTGCAGGAAGGAGATATCCAAATCCGAGGGTTTAAGTTACGTTTACCCTTAGACATACAGTTTGTATTTACAGCGAATCCAGAGGATTACACTAATCGAGGAAGTATCATTACTCCACTGAAGGATCGTATTGAGAGTCAAATTCTTACACATTATCCTAAAACAATAGATATTGCGCGTACCATCACACAGCAAGAGGCAAACCTAACAGAAGAACAACGTGATTCGGTAGAGGTCTCTCGTTTTGCCCAAGATCTATTAGAACAAGTTGCTTTTGAAGCAAGAGCCAGTGAGTTTGTGGATGAAAAAAGTGGTGTTTCTGCTCGTTTGACTATTGCTGGATATGAAAATTTAGTAAGTACAGCAGAAAGACGTATGTTGGTAAATGGAGAAGATACGACTAAGGTACGTTTGATGGATTTCTGGGGAGTTGTTCCTGCTATTACGGGCAAGGTAGAGCTGGTTTATGAGGGAGAGCAAGAAGGAGCTGCCTCTGTGGCAATGAAATTAATGAACCAAGCAATAAAAACACAGTTTGCTAAATTATTTCCCAATCCTAATAAACTGAATAAAGGGGAAGCAAGAGATCCTTATGGAACAATTGCTACTTGGTTTGCTGCGGGTAATACATTGAATTTATTTTTAGATTCTAGTGAGGAAGATCACCGCATCTCTCTTTCGCGTGTAGCTGGCCTAGAGAAGTTTGTATTGGAACGAGGAATTATTGAGGAGGATAAATACTTTTTTATGGAGCTTGTTCTTCATGCCTTGGCAGAGTTTGAGGTAATTGGGAAAGAGCGCTTGCAGGGACAGCTGAATTTTTCGGATCCTTTGGCAGGAATGTTAGATGATTTTGATTTAGATGATGAGTATTAGAATTTAGCTCGATATAGCCGAAATTAAACAACTTTTTTATATAATTTTAGCCATACTATAGAAAATGTTTGGAAAGGGCTATCTATTCTTGAGGGAGTGGATAACCCTTTTTATCATTATATAATGATCTGACAATTTGGTAAGCGTTTTGAGATCTCTGTTTTATAATTTTCGGGGAATAAATTCCCTTTGAGATAATAGTTCCTAACTAGCTAGTGTTTCTAGACTTAGTTCAATCAGTTTATCAACTGAAGCTCTAGGATTTGAACTAAACTGACCTGTAATTCTATTTGCTATAAGCGCATTTAGTGAAATAGCTTGATGTCCTAATAAAGAAGCCATTCCATAAATAGCTGCCGTTTCCATTTCTAGGTTAGTGATCGAAATATCTTTGAATTTGAATTGAGATAATCTATCTAGATTTCCTGTAGAAGCTACCTTTTTTAGGCGCAATTGGCGAGCTTGTGGTGCATAAAAACCAGGCGCAGTTACGGTGATCCCTTGATACCAATCATGTTGCTTACTGAACTTTTCGACCAAGCTTTTTCCCGCTGCTGTTCCATATACAGGCAATGGAAATTCGATCTTATTCGCTTGAATATAAGTTACAAAAGAAGCTTCTAAAGCAGAAACTTACTCACTTGGGTTTCGCTCATAGTAATGCAATAGACCATCTATACCAAAAGAGTAAGCAGAGATTAAATAAGAATCTACAGGGATATGTTTTTGCATACAGCCCGAAGTGCCAATTCTAACTAAATCTAGGCTAGTGTGTTCCTCTTTAGGGATGCGATTCTCAAAATCAATATTTGCTAAAGCATCCAACTCATTCAACACAATATCAATATTATCTGAACCAATTCCCGTAGAAATCACAGACAATCTTTTGTTGCCAATATAGCCTGTGTGGGTAACAAATTCACGCTTTTGAACCTGATGTTCAATTCGATCAAAATGCTTGGAAACCTTCGCTACTCGATCTGGATCACCAACTGTGATTATAGTTTGAGCTAACTGTTCAGGACGTAAATTTAGATGATAAATACTACCATCAGGATTAAGAATCAACTCAGATTCAGCTAAATATTGATTAGACATAGTCTAGTTATTTTAGTTTGGTAAGGTTTACAGTTTAGACATGTTCCTATGATTACAGGAATCTAGTAGAACTTATGATGAACTAGATTCATTATTGTCCTCTGTGTTGTTCTTATTTTTTGCCTTTTCCTCTTTCAGTAGTGCTAAAACTTCATCAAGTCTTGCACTCAATTCCTCAATTCGCTCTTCTACACCATCATTATTATCACTGATCATAGCATCTACAAAGATGGAGTTAACGATTGATAAGCCAAAAATTCCACCAAATATTAATAATATTATGAAATAAACTCTTGTGAGAAAGACCATCCATTCTGCTGGAGGTTCTTGAGCATCAATAAATATAGCATCAGGGACAGCATTCCAGCCTTCTATAGTAAAGACTTGGAATGTAGTATAAAAGGCAACGACAGGATCTCCAAATAGCTCAGGAGCAATATCTTGGTAGAAGAAGCAAGATACTATTGACATAATAAATACGAAAACAAAGAAGGCTACCAAAACCATAAAGGAGGCTTTTAGTGCTTCTTGGACTGACCGGAAAATATGCTCAACCTGAGGGAAAAACTGGACAAATCGGAAGAATTTGAATACTCTAAATACTCTGAATACAAGGAGAAAACCTACATCTTCTCCAATAGAGAACACGTGTACAAATATAGATGGGACAGATAAAAATATCAATAAAAAATCAAACTTATTCCAAGCAGATTTGATATAATTACCAAAGCCAAAATGCATAGATTTGATTAAAACTTCCAACATAAAAATGACTGAAATAATATCATCAATCATTTCAAAAATATGTATAGTAGATTCCTCAAATCTAAACTTAAATCCTTGCATAAAAATAACTAATGCATTCAAAGAGATTAGTGCAAGGATGTTTTTATCATTTAGAAAGAAACGTTTGAATGGATTCTTAATCTCTCTGAGATCTACCTCATTTCTAAAACCTTTTTTAGTATTTTCCGTCTTTTCCATCATAGATTTCTAAACTTTTTCGCGTATTTATGGGACAATTCTAATGAGCTATGAATTGACTAAGTTATCTTCTAATGTTGTTCTGCTTATAATTTTGTATAAGAGTATGTCTAAATTTACTCTAAATTATAGTATGAAAGCTCTTTTTATCTTCGCTGAATTCTAAATTATAGGTTGTCTACTTAGACCTACTTTGAGTAGAATATTATTAATTACATTTTATTTTAGCTGTCTATTTGGTGTGTTTTCAAGTCACCTACTTATCAGAGGTTGTTTAAGAATTAGATTTGAAGATAATTTTTAAACACTTCTAAATAGATACGTACAGACAAAAAATAAGTTTAAAGACAAGAAGTTAGGTAGTAATGTACCTAACTTCAGACTACAGCTTAGTCGCGCAAATATATAAATAAAGCCGTATATTTTTATTCAATCGTATTGAAAATTAGGGCAAACACAGCAAAAAATATAAATATTAATTTGAATGGTAACCTAATGGATCACCTTCTAAAGAAGGAAATAAAAGTCCTGTTTTTTGTTCAAAAAGTTCTTTGACCTTTGTCCGAGAAAATCCATTTTCTTCAGCCTCTTTTAGTGAACTTAGTAAGGCGTCTTTGGCTCCTTGATACCTTTGATCAAAAATCGGTTTATTACTACCTAAAAATTGTTCTAGTTGATGTAATTCCTCATTCTCCTGAATATAAATTTTCAAGACTTCTGAATGAATACCACTTCCGAACTTTCCATAAATCTTAGCTCCACTAATAGAATCTCTTATGTAGTACGTATTAGTTTCTTTGTGTAATTGTGCTGCGTATTCGTTAAATCTTTTATCTGAGAACCTCCATTTTGCTATTTTGTAAGACACCTTCCTAGTATACAAATTACGGATATAAATGTAATAATGTATCAAATCAAAACAAGGCTGAGTAGCATCAAATACTGGTAAGTTTTTGATGCTATAATCATCTTCTAAGATGCCACTACAATACGCTTTCAACCGAATAAAAAAAGATAAGCTATCTGAACAAGGATCTTCAAATGCTGCACCAATAGCCAGTCTCTTGCCTTTTTCCTCAACTCTCTTAATTATAGTTTCAACTTTGTGTTCCCACACAGCATGGTCATTAGGACAATTAGGATAAGCATCTGTTGTTTTCCAAAACTTTCCTTGTTCTGTCAAAAATAAAGACTCGGCTGTATATAAGTCAATTCTAATACCATAATAATGGGATCTAATTTTGCTGAAAATTAATGGGGTACTTAGAGAATCAGGAGTTAAGTACAATTGCTTTATTGTATCATAAACTAAAATCATTTTTTTTAAAAAATCAAGACGTTCTTTTTCTTCTTTTTGGAGCTTAAGTTTTTCTTCTTTTTGTTTCGTTATTACTTCTTCTTCTTTAATCCTTGTTTCTTTTTGTTCTTTTTCATGCTCTAAGTAAAGTAACTGTTTTTCAAGGAAAGTAATTCTATTCTCTAGTCGTTCTGCATCATTTTTATACCTTCTATTCAGTACAGAGTTGAAATCATTATAATACGTCTTTGTCCTTGTCAAAGAAAGTTGAGCAGCTTCTAGCTTGTCTTGGATTAGATATTCGGTTACTTTATCCAATCTTGTCTCAACTTCAACTATAAATTCATAAGGTTTTGGAGAGAGTTCTGCTTTTAGAAAATTCCCTCCAAAAAGTATAAATAATCCTATAATTAATATTCTCATTGTTTAATTCTTTTCTATTCCTAATGGATCATTATCAAGAGATGGAAAATGGAAACCTGCTTTTTCTTTAAAAAGCTTTTCCACTTCTTTTTTAGAAATTCCATTCTCCTTCGCTTCGATTAAAGCATTTAACACAGCTTTCTTAGCTTTCTTATAAGCTAAATCTAATCTTGGTTTATTAGCCCCTAGAAATTGTTCGATTTCATGTAATTGGTTATTATATTCTTCATATTTATTATTAGTGAATTCATTTTGTAGTCCTCCTCCATCGAAAATGATTTTCTGACCACTGTCTCCTATCATATAATAAATATTTAAATTTACTTGATTAGCAAAACGTTCAAAATTTTTATTTGCACGTTTCCATTCAGTTATTCTATTAGATATTGTTTCTAGATAAGTCCTTTTTACATCTAAATAATACAATGTAACTTCCAAACAAGGTTGTTGAGGATTAAATAGAGGCATTTCTATAATAGTCCCATCACTATTAATTAAATCAGGACATTTCTTTTTCAAACGTTCTAAATAAGGTACGTTTTCAGCGCATGGATCAGGATACTCTTCTGGGATATTTAATCTTCTTTGTTTATTCTTGACATCATTCATTAAGTCTGCCATTTTTCTTTCCCATGCACAATACTCATTTTCGCAATCTTCATATTCTTTCATCCTTTTCCATTTTTCCCCTGTTTCAGTCTCAAATAATTGCTTGGCACTCCCTAGAGCAACCTCGTAAGAATAATGTAAACCTCTTATCTCTGAAAAATGATAATATTGTATATCTGAATCAGAAATTAAAAACAATTCTTCAATTTGGCGATATATCTCCATCATATCTTTAGTAAACTGAACTCTTGCAGCTTCATCATCCTTCTTTCTTAATTTGTCTTGTTCTTCCTTTAGCTGTTGTTTAATCTTTTCCTCTTTTGTCTTGTCTTTTTCTTTTTGTTCTTTTAATAAAGCTTCTTTTTCTGTTAGTTCTTCCCCAAAAAAATCAAAATCGTGTTTTATATTATTTTTATCTTCAGCATATTTATTTTTTTTAAGTACAGTATCTTTATTATTATCATAATAAATTTTGGCTCTATTGTAAGTACGCCTTGCAGCTTCTATATTATTATTATTAATGTAATTTTCTATACTCTTAAGCCTCTCCTGAATATCATTAATAAATTCTTGAGGTTTTGGAGGAGGAGGATTTAGTTCTGTTGCTGATTTCCCAGATTCTGAAAGAATGGGAGTATCCTCTATAGAGATACCAAGCCTTTTTTTTATCTTGTTAATGAGTTGTTGGAGCGATTTAATTTTATCTTGGTCTGCTTTTGTTGAGTCCTTTTAAAAAATGGTAATTAAAAGAGAGAGCCTTTTATCATACTCAATTAATTTTACTTTTAGCTTTTCAATTTGTTCTTTATTGGAATTCATTACAAAATATTGTTTTAAGAAATGTGATATTATTATATAATAATACAACTTTTTTATATTAAAAAAGTGTTCAGTATTAAAATCAATTGAAAATAAAATAACTTAGAATAGAAAAATAAGTAAATAATCATAAAAAATAAACGCTAAAGGGTCAGAACATAGGCATTAAATTGATTTTTGTATAGTGTGTATAAGTGAGACGATTTACTTATGAAGGAGTGTGAAAATTATACAGGATATAACTAATTATACAAATATGGTTACTACTAATTTTATCCATAAAAAAAGCAGTGAAGTCTAATCAAAACTCCACTGCTGTATATTTATTAATATCAACCTGTTTCAGGATGACTCAAACTCTTATGTTTGGATAATTCCAGGATTGAATTTCTTCACTTCACCATGATTAGCTGCTTCAATTCCCATAGAGATTGTTTTTCTAGTCTCAAGAGGATCAATAATTGCATCAACCCAAAGACGAGAGGCAGCATAATAAGGTGTTGTTTGCTCATTGTAACGATCTGTGATCTTTTTAAGCAACGCTTGCTCTTCTTCAGGTGGCATTTCTTCACCTTGTGCTTTTTTGGCAGAAGATTGAATTTGTAACAATACCTTAGCAGCCTGAGCACCACCCATTACCGCAATCTTAGCAGAAGGCCAAGCAACAATTAAGCGAGGGTCATAAGCCTTACCACACATTGCATAATTACCAGCACCATAAGAATTCCCCATTACCACAGAGAACTTAGGAACAGTAGAGTTAGATACAGCTGAAACCATTTTAGCACCATCCTTGATAATACCACCATGTTCAGAGCGTGTACCTACCATAAAACCTGTTACATCATGCAAGAATACTAATGGAATACGTTTTTGGTTACAATTCATAATAAATCGAGCGGCTTTATCTGCCGAATCAGAATAAATAACACCACCAAACTGCATTTCTCCAGTTTTGGTACGTACAACCTGACGATTATTAGCAACAATCCCTACAGACCAACCATCAATTCGCGCATAAGCACAAATAATAGTTTGACCATATCCTTCTTTATATTGGACTAATTCCGAATTATCTACCAAGCGTTCTAAAACCTCCATAGTATTATAAGGCTTAGCGCGATCAGCTGGTAGAATACCATAAAGTTCTTTAGGATCCTTTTTAGGACTTTTAGGATGTTTTCTGTCAAAACCTGCCTTAGGGAAAGTACCCTGTTTATCTACTAATTTTTTGATAGTGTCTAGACATACTTTATCATTAGGCACCTTGTAGTCCGTAACACCTGAAATCTCAGACTGAGTACTTGCACCACCCAAGGTTTCCTTATCTACATCCTCTCCAATTGCAGCTTTCACAAGGTAAGGACCAGCTAAGAATATAGAGCCTGTACCATCTACAATCAATGATTCGTCAGACATAATTGGTAGATAAGCTCCACCTGCTACACAACTACCCATGATAGCAGCTATTTGAGGAATCCCCATAGCGGACATTTGAGCATTATTTCTAAAAATACGTCCAAAATGCTCCTTATCTGCAAAAATTTCGTCTTGCATAGGTAAATAAACACCTGCTGAATCTACTAAGTAGATGATAGGAAGTCTATTTTCCATAGCAATTTCTTGAAGACGCAGGTTTTTCTTTCCTGTGATTGGAAACCAAGCCCCAGCCTTAACCGTAGCATCGTTTGCTACAATGACACACTGACGACCACTCACATAACCAATTCCCCCAACAACTCCACCTGAAGGACATCCACCATGTTCTTCATACATCCCTAGTCCAGCAAAGCCGCCAATTTCAATAAAACTACTTCCAGAATCCACTAAATAATGAATCCGTTCACGCGCAGTCATTTTTCCTTTCTTGTGCAGTTTATCAATGCGTTTTTGACCGCCACCTTTGGCAATCTCCATCATTAAATGGCGCATTTTAGATACCTGCAATTTGTTTGTATCTTCGTTTTGATTAAAATCTAAATCTATTTTGGTCATAGTTTCCATCTGTGCCGATTTGATTTAAGAATGTGCAAAGATAAAATAATCTAGTATATTCAGTGGTATTACGAATTGTTTTTTTAGCTGTAATTTAAACTTTATTCAAAATAAAGTTTAGTTGAGCAATTTTAGGATCATTTAATCCATAGTACAACAGATATACAGAACAACTCAGATTTCATTTCATTAGGAAGTTATCCAACAATTAGATTCGATTACAGCACAGTCAAAACTTTTAGGAACTATCACATTAGGCAACAGCCTAAGAAACCTGTATACATGACAAAAGAAAAATTACTTGTAATTAATCGGTTGGTTCAAAATCTCCCTTATGAACAACGATTAACATACCTAAAGTCTCTAGAGCTAGAAGCCAATGAAGACTTTTTACAATCAGATGCTTATTATGTAGACAATAGAGACTACAATATATATAGTATCTTAAGAGTAGGAGATTTAGAATGGTTGGGAGAAAATTTGAGATACAAAACAGAAGGAGCCTATTTTAATCCAAAGCATCCTAATCTTTTCTATGGAGCATTATACAACTGGAGTACCTTGATGAATGTAGATAGTAGATACAACAAAAAATTGGTAAAAGATATAGGAACAGTTTACCAAGGAATATGTCCTGAAGGTTGGTATCTTCCAAGTCTGCACAATTGGTTAAATGTACTTGGTAAAAGTTTTGAGGAAACTAGGGTTGATGCTTCCAATTATCGAGAAGTACTAAAAAAGCATGAAGCTACTCGATTCAAATCCTCCATAGGGTGGGGTAATGACAGACTGTTGGACTCTAATTCATTGGATGTTTATCCTTCAGGAAGTCAATATCATCAGGGTTCTTTCTTTCAGCTTGGAAATGGAGCAAATTTCTGGACTATTGATCAAGGAGGGTGGACACTAGCGGCTTATGATCCTTCATGGGCAGTTCATCTTCAGTTTTATTTATCAGGAGCGGTCAGTCTAGGACAGAGAAATAAACAAGATCGTTGTTCTTGTCGTTGTTATAGGTAAAAGTGGAGAAGCTATCGTGTCATAGTAGGACAAATAAGCAGTTTCAATAAATATTCCCTATTTTAAATCTATCTTTGTCCATCTACTTAGAACAATCTCAACTGACAACTCACTCATAAAAATACAAGATATGGATAGGAAAATAGGACTATTTTTTATTAGTTTTTGTATACTATTTTTACAAAAAACTGTCGCGCAAAGCGCTGATTGGCAATCTAAGATAGACCCAACAGTTTGGGAAAGTTTAGATAAGCAAGAAAAGGTTGATTTTTTTGTTCTAATGAAAGAACAAGCCAATACAGAAACGCCAAGTTCTTATACTAAGCAAGAAAAAGCAAATTACGTTTTTGGGCAATTAGAATTAACTGCAAAGCGCAGCCAAACTAAGGTATTAGAAATCCTAAAAACTGGGAACCATCCACACCAAGCTTTTTGGGTAGCCAATGCTATAAAGGCAAAGGGTAAGTTTGAATTGATAGAAGAGCTCGCAAAGTTAGCCGAAGTAGCGCGTATTTTACCTAATCAGGCTATTCAGCATCATGTTCCGGTCAGAGATCCAGCTTTGGATATTTATAATGGGGGTGGGATTAGTAAGAGTGGCGAAGGTGACATAGAATGGGGGATTTTGCAGATTCGTGCTAATTTGCTTTGGGAACAAGGTATTCGTGGAAATGGTGTAGTGATTGGTGGACAAGATACAGGATATGATTGGGAACACACTGCATTAGTTGGAAAATATAGAGGAAGTCAAAATGCAGATACTAGTCATCATTACAACTGGCATGATGCTATTCATGAACCACATGAGTTAAATTCTGATGCTAATAATCCTTGTGGCTTTGATGTCAATTATCCTTGTGATGATGGTTCACACGGAACACATACAATGGGAACTATGGTAGGACTTTATGACCAAACAGGTACAGGAACAGGGAAAATAAGTTATATTGGTGTGGCACCAGACGCTCAGTGGGTAGGTTGTAGAAATATGGAACGTGGCTGGGGAACACCTGCAACTTATATGGAATGTTTCCAATGGTTCTTGGG
>JAKVCT010000144.1 GCA_022448995.1 Saprospiraceae bacterium | reverse complement strand
CTTCTCCTTCTTCTGATCCTCTAAGGGATTATTATGGAATGGCAATCGCACCTATCCGAGATGATATAGATGATGATGATATTCTAGACTTTTTGGTGGCTGCACCACGTGCAGCACAAGGCGGAGTTGTTTATGCTATTAGTGGCAAGGACATGAAAGTAATTCATACGATGAAAAGTCCTCAAAGCCAATCCAATATTGATTTTGGTGCATCTTTGGATGCTATTGCTGATCGTGACGGAGACTGTGTAGATGACTTTGTTATTAGTGATCGTTCGGGACTAGATAGTGACAAAAACACCTATGACCAAACAAGGGGACGTATTCATATTTTTAGTGGAAAAACAGGTGAACTCATTCGCTCTATCTCTCCTCCTCCATCCAATGATCGAGTTCAATTTGCAGCTCCTATTGCTAGTGCACGTGCTGACCTTAATCAAGACGGTGTCTCTGATATTTTGACTACTTGTATCATTGAAAAATATGGTCGAGGACATGGTGATAACCCTGCAAAATTCTATGTTTTTTCAGAAAACAGTGCCTTACCACCTCTAGAAATCTTACCTGAGGGGGAAGTTTGGTTTGATCCACACAGCACAGAAGCTGATCCTGTTATCTTAAAAGCAACTACCTATCCCACTGAGCAAGTTTATGAATGGTATTGGAATGGTGAACGTATTTTGGGTGCAGATAAACCTAATCTAGAAATTGGCGCAGCTGGGCGTTATACTGTTAGAATTCCGATGGAATGTAAGGATGCACTGCAAGCCTACACTGATGTACAAGCAGTGGAAGATCCGATGTCGGGTGGGACTACAGATATTTTTCTAGGTCGTCAAATACATGTAGACACTGTTATTGAAGTTAAGAATAAACAAATTGAGGTTTTGGTCTGGGATGACAAACAAGAGGATGGCGATATTATTGCACTCAATGTCAATGGTAAATGGCTACTCAAAGCACATGAGTTAACTTGGGCTCAAAAAGCTGTCGAAATTGATTTGAATCGAGATAAGGATAATATTTTCATCATGTTTGCACTCAATCAGGGAAGTATTCCACCCAATACAGCTGCTATTTCTATCCGTGATGGAAAAAAGACACATTTTTTTACCATGCGTTCTGATTTTAGGGGTTCTGGTGCCATTAAGTTTGTCTATAAACCTGAGGAATAACTTTATTGATAGATATCTTTTTACACAGCCTAGTCCTAACAGACTAGGCTGATTTATGTCACCCTTTCAGGGCTCCTGAGACCTTAGCATTGGGGCTTAGCACAATTAAAATCGTATCCTTTTATACAGCCTAGTCCTAACAGACTAGGCTGGTTTATATCACCCTTTCAGGGCTCCTGAGACCTTAGCATTGGGGCTTAGCACAATTAAAATCGTATCCTTTTATACAGCCTAGTCCTAACAGACTAGGCTGGTTTATATCACCCTTTCAGGGCTCCTGTTGAAATTCTTCTACGCAAAAGCTCCGAAGCGACCACCGTGCCAGCACAAGCCACATTCAAAGATTCCACCTGATTACGCATAGGAATAGTCAGATAATGATCAATATATTTACGCACATGACTGCTTACGCCTTCCGTTTCATTCCCTAAAATGAAGATTGCTTTTTTAGCTAAATCCGCTTCATATAAATTTGTCCCTTGTTCACCTGCCAAACCATAAACCGTATAACCAGCTTTTTTCGCTTGTGGCAAAATCTCTGCTAAAGTCTCACATTTTAAGATTCTACTTTTGAAAACTACACCCGCAGAAGCCTTGATTACCAAAGGACTCAACTTGGCAGTTCCTTTTCTAGGTAGAATGATTCCATCCACGCCCAAACCTGTACAAGAACGTATAGTTAACCCCACATTTCCGGGAGTGGTTACACCATCCAAAGCCAGTAAATAAGTGGTTTTCTGCGTTTTGTTGGACAAAAAACTTAAAGCACTTTCCATCTGTGGCGCAACTACATCTATAGCAATCCCTTGATCTTGTTTAGGATGCTTGGAAATACGAGAAACCTGATCAGCTGTAGTACGTTCAATCTCCACATCACGTTTGGTACAAACCTTCAGAATATCCTTGATAATCTGACCTTTAGCCTTCTTGTCCAAGAACATTTTTTTGATATTCAGTTGATTATTCTGCAAAATTTCTAAGACAGGCTTACGCCCATATACTGTGATATAGGTATCTCTAGGATGCTTCTTCATAAACTATTTACTCTAATAATTCGTTGATTTTTCAATTTCAACTACGAACTAATATTACTTTAAATTTTATTCAATAAAACAGCTGCTTCTCGAAGGGTTTCATCTGTCTTTGCAAAACAAGCACGAACTACTTGATGCTGTTGCTTAGTCTGATAAAAAACAGATACAGGAATCAAGGCAATTCCTTTTTCTATGGTCATACGTTTAGCAAAAGTTACATCATCTTCAGAGCTAATTTGACTGTAGTCTAACAGTTGGAAATAAGTTCCTTGACTTGGTATAATTTTAAAACGACTGTCTTTGATTAAATCTAAAAACAAATTGCGTTTTTGCTCAAAAAATGGAGACAAAGACTCATAACGCTCTGCCACTTCCAAGTATTCTGCCACAGCATATTGCATAGGTGTATTAACAGAAAACACATTGAACTGATGCACCTTTCTAAACTCCTGCATCAATTTAGCATCACCTACAATATAACCCAATTTCCAACCAGTAGCATGCAGTGTTTTACCAAACGAATAAGTCGCCAAACTACGTGATCTCAAGCCCTCATGTTCTAAAATACTCTGATGCCTCTTCCCATCAAAAACCATATGCTCATAGACCTCATCAGATAATATAATAATATCTGTCCCTTCTACTAATTTCGCCAATTGCTTGAAATCATCTGCTTCCAAACAAACACCACTTGGATTATGTGGTGTATTCAGCAAAATCATTTTTGTCTTAGCAGTAATCAATCTCTTGAACTGATCCCAATCAATTTTCCAATCAGGTGGTGCCAATTCATAAGCTACTGCCTTAGCTCCACACAACTCAATAAAAGGTTGATAAGAATCGTATGCAGGTTCTACAATAATCACTTCATCTCCAGCACGAACTAATGCTGTAATTGCCGTTGATAAAGCTTGAGTCGCACCTGCTGTGGTTGTAATTTCGGTAGCAGCATCATATTCTACTTGATACAAACGATTAATTTTCTCACTTAAGGCCGCAGTCAAGGCAGGTACACCAGCCATGGGCGCATACTGATTTTGTCCAGCCTGCATATATTTATTCACCAAATCTTTTAGGACTGGATCACAATCAAAGTTGGGAAAACCCTGTGATAAATTAATCGCCTGATGTTGGCGCGCTAAACCCGACATTACCGAAAAAATGGAAGCTTCTACCTGAGGTAGTTTGGACAAAATTTGCATAGAATAATTGATTATGAACGTACAAAAATGCTAAGAGCTACAAGTTAAAGAATTTTTTACGGTTGATTCCTAATTTTTTCATTTTAGCAAACAAGGTTTTAGGATTAATTTCCAGAATAGCTGCAGCTCCTTGTACACCACTCACTCTCCATCCTGTTTTTTGCAAGGCTTTGAGAATATGTTGGCGCTGTGCTTCATCAAAAGATACAATTTTATGATGCTCTTGAATAGCTCCCGATCTGACTCCCAAATTTAACCATTCTCCAATTTCTAATACAGGTGGTTCGCTCAAAATCATCGCCCGCTCAATAATATTTTCTAATTCCCTAATGTTTCCAGGAAAGCTATATTCGTTTAACTTTTGCAAGGAATTAGGAGCAATCTCTATGAAGGATTTACCCATTCTTTGAGCATATTTATGAATAAAATGCTGTACAAGCAAGGGAATATCCTCTTTTCGATCTCTCAGAGGAATCGTTTTCACTGGAAAAACATTCAAACGATAATATAAATCTTCTCGAAAAGTCCCCTCTTCTACCATCTTTTCCAAATTACGATTGGTGGCTGCTATGATCCGAACATCAACTTCTATATCTTTTCCTCCACCCACTCGCTGAAAAGATCCTTCTTGAATCACACGCAATAATTTAGGTTGCAAATCTATGGGTAACTCTCCTATTTCATCCAATAGAATACTTCCTTCATTGGCTAATTCAAAATAGCCTATTTTCTGTTGAGATGCTCCTGTAAAAGAACCTTTTTCATGACCAAAAAGCGCACTCTCTATCAATTCCTTTGGTAATGTTGCACAATTGACTTTGATTAGAGGCTTATTTTGACGTCTACTCTTTTTATGAACTGCATCTGCAATTAGTTCCTTACCTGTCCCTGATTCTCCATTGATAAAAACAGTGGTATCAAAAGGTGCAACTTGATCTATTTGATTACATAAAACCTGATGTTTTCTACTTTGACCGATGATCGAATTGGGCATTGCCCTTTCTTGCAATAAGTATTCATTCTGTGCTTCTATTTTGGCTTTATCCGAATATAATTCTCGAATACTCTTATTTAATTTTAACTCTCGTTTTTTAAAATGTGTAATATCTCGAATAATAGCACAATTATATTCCTTGCCTGCATAAGCTAGATAATTTACATGAACCTCAACAGGCATCACAGTTTTATTCTTCCTAAAATGATCCGAAAGAAAACCAAAGGTTTTTTTTCTTTTGATCTCTTCCCAGTGCCTATCCCAATTTTTAGCCTGAAAATGCATATCAATATCAAATATTGTTTTACCAATCAACTCTTCATATTCATAACCTAAAGTCTTACAAACAGCATCATTCACATTCGCAATTCGACCTGTTGTATCCAACCAATAAATCATATCTTGTGTATTATTAATGGTCAGACGATATAACTCTAATGATTGCTCTTGCTCTTTTTGTTTGCTAACATCTTGATAAACTCCCAAAAGCTTATTCAACTTATTATTCTTATAAATACTCTTGATAGTCATCCTTAACCATTTCTGCTCACCATTCATATCCAGAAAGGGTAAAGTCAGATCAAAAGAGAATTCTTTTTGCATAGATTTTCTTAAATTCTCTCGCACAATTTCATAATTAGTTTCTGTAAATCTATCTGCAAGATACATTGGGTGTAGATGTCGTCCATCTTCCACACCAAAAATTGCTTTTGCCTCATTAGAAGCTGTTATATCATTATTTTCTACATCCCAGACCCAAGCTCCAAGTGATGCAATATGTTGTGCTTGTTGTAACAACTCATGATAATAATTTGATTCTTCTAAGTTTCTGATGATAATACAGACTAGTTCTTTTCTGATATTTGAGAAAAAAATAGAATGTATCTCAACTCGTACTAAATTATCATTTTTTTTTCTGTGTACAGTTTGAAAATAATTTTGTTTTTTTTCTTGAACCAATCCCCAATCTCTAAACCACTGTTTATGAGTCAATTGAGGATTAATATCAAAAATACTCATATTTATCATCTCCCTTTGCGAATAGCCCAAATTTTGGCATACCGCTTCATTAGCAAAAAAAATTCTTCCTTTCATATCTAACCAAAGTATTTGATAAGGAAGTTTATTGAGCATCCACTCTGAAACATCTTTCATATAAAACATTGATATTCAAACAAAAACAAATAAAATTTAAAATTAATTTCTCAAATATAAGAAATAAACTCAAATAAGAGAAGCAAAATAACATCCAAAAATCACAATTAACTGAAAATCAATTAATTGTGATTTTGAATCAGATTTTGCATATACAATAGCAAAACAGGCAATTATTTTTTTGACGAATTAAAAACAAAATAAAATTAATTTTGTCTACATGTCTTCAAAATCAACTTTTAAGTTTTTAGATACCAAAAACTGTAACAGCCAACATTTACTCATAGATAACCAAAATTAATTTTCAAGTTTTTTTAATGAATTATAAAAAAACAAATAAGTGTTTATTTGTGAAGGCTTAAAATCAAAATATATTTATTTTAAAATATGCTATTTAAATTATTTTTTAAAGCTTTTAAAAAACAGAAAATATGAAAACTGCAACCAAGACGATCTGGAAAATCGATCCAGCGCATACAGAAATCCACTTTAAAGTAAAACACATGATGGTATCTACTGTGACAGGTGCTTTCACTTCCTTTGATGGGCAAGTAGAATCAAACGGAGAAGACTTTGAAGATGCAATCATCAAATTTGAGGCTGATATAGATAGTATCAGTACTAATAATAAGCAAAGAGATGCGCATTTGAAATCTGCAGATTTCTTTGATGCGGAACAATTCCCAAAACTTACATTCGAGTCTATTTCATTCACCCCTAAGAATAAAGAAGATTTTACATTAAAAGGTAATCTCACTATTCATGGTGTTACAAAAGAAGTTGAATTAAGCACTGAATTCAATGGCGTAGTTACTGACCCTTATGGTAATGTAAAAGCAGGATTTGAGCTTAGTGGGATAATCCGAAGAAAATATTTTGGTTTGACTTGGAATGCACTAACAGAAGCAGGAAGCATCGTAGTAAGTGACAAAGTTAGACTAGTCATTAGTGTTCAATTAATCAAATCGTAAGTTAATCCTTTCTTACAAAACATATGATTTAAATCAGTCTTAGTCTTACTACAAACTTGTACCTCATTATCTCTTAACAAAATTTAAAAATTACATATAATGAAATTATTTAGTGCAATCACATTCCTAGCATTATGTTTATCCTTAAGTACAGTTCAGGCACAATGGAAACAGTACAATCCAAATCCAAATAATGACCCAAAAAATGCTTCTAAAGAACTATTAGATCCAGCAAATCATGTTCTTTTAATGATCGACCATGAGAGCCAAATGGCATTTGCTGTAGAATCTCAACCTATCGAAGAATTACGTAATAACTCCGGTTTAATTGCAGGAACTTCTAAGATTTATGAAATTCCAACTGTGATTACAACCGTAGCTGAAAAGTCATTCTCTGGACCAGTTTTCCCAGAAATTAAAGAGCATTATCCAGATGATAAAGAATACATCGACCGTACAACGATGAATTCGTGGGAAGATACGCGTGTAGTGAAAGCTGTGGGTGAATTCAAAAAGAAGAAGCTAGTTATTGCTGGACTTTGGACAGAAGTATGTGTTTTGACTGCTGCATTGTCTGCTCTAGAAGATGGTTATGAAGTATATGTAATCACTGATGCTAGTGGCGGAATCTCACAAGAAGCACATGATATGTCTATCATGAGAATGGTACAAGCTGGTGTGAAACCAATTACTTCTTTACAGTATCTTTTAGAAGTACACCGCGACTGGGCAAGAAGTGATATGTATACAAAGGTTATTGACTTATCTAAAAAATATGGTGGGGCTTATGGTTTAGGTATTGATTATATCAAAACAATGAGCAAGTGGATGAAAGAAGATAAGAAATAAAATATAATTGTAGTAGGAGATTTAAGGCTAAAAAATCTCCTACTACCCCGTACTTTATCTAGTTGAATAGATGTATCAAAGTATACAAATCAAAGCAACAAATCACTCCTAACACAACTAAAAATGAAAGAAATAAATAAAAAATCAAATAATGTAAGGCGTAGAGATTTTTTAAAAAATTCACTTAAGCTTGGAGCTTATGGTCTAATAGCAAACTCATCTATTGGAAAACTTCTAGCCTCCTCTAAATTTAACGGTTCAGCAGATTTAGTTGTACGCAATGCAAAAGTAACAACGATTGATCCCAAAATATCATCGGCACAAGCTTTTGCGATTAAAAATGGTTTGTTTTACAGAGTAGGAACGAATAATGATGTAGCAGATCTAATCGGTTCAAAGACAAAGGTAATAGATGCTAAAGGGCATAGAGTAATACCTGGCTTGAATGATTCACATACACATGGTGTCCGAGAAGGGCTACACTATGCATTAGAATTAAGATGGGATTGGGTTGATTCTGTAGAAGAAGCTCTTGCCATGCTTGCCGAAGAAGTTAAGCATACCCCTAAAGGTCAATGGATTAGAGTGGTGGGAGGTTTTTCATGGGAACAATTTCGTGAAAAACGTATGCCTACATTAGAAGAAATCAACAAGGTAGCACCAGATCATCCTGTCTATATATTTTATTTATATGCTTATGGCATGTTGAATAAAAAAGCAGTGGAGGTTCTAAGTTATGATGAAGCTGCTATAGATTTATACCATAAGGGGCGAATTGAAAAAAATTCTAGAGGTCGAGCTACAGGTATTATTACAGCTGCACCATCGGGTTTAATCATGTACAAAACACTGACTAAACTTCCTACAAAAAGTAAGAAACAACAGGTGCTTGGCACACGACATTTTATGAACGAAATGAATGTCTTGGGGCTTACCTCCATTTCGGATGCTGGAGGAGGTGGGATGAATTATCCTGAAGCTTATGACGTCATTCGAGATGTTCATAAACAAGGTCTTTCAACCGTAAGAGTTGGTATCCACACATTTCCACAGGTTGGTGGACGTGAATACGATGATTACAAAAGGTGGATAGGTATGATCAAACCTGGTGATGGAGATGATATGCTTCGCTTTATCGGAGGTGGAGAGAATATCTGTTGGGCAGCATATGACTATGAGATTTTTGCTCAGGAACGACCTAATCTTGAGAAAAATGTAAAAGAAGTTGCCTTACCAATTTACAAGTTATTGGCTGAAAATAATTGGCCTTGGCGACAACACATCACTTATGATGAATCTGCAGAAATTTTACTCGATATGTATGAAGAAATTGCTGCAGCTGGCGATGGAAAATTACCAAAAGGTACCTTTATTGATCATGGTGAAACCTTTTCAGAAAGAACCTTAGAAAGAATTGCAAAACTTGGAATGGGTATCGCTGTTCAGAATCGAATCTGTTATCAGGCAGAGGATTTTGTTAAACGATATGGACCTGCAGCACTTGCTCAAACACCTCCAATCAAAAAGATGCTAAAAATGGGCATTCCCGTTGGAGCAGGAACAGATGCAACACGTGTAAGTTCTTACAATCCTTGGTATTCTATTCATTGGTTAGCTACAGGACAGTCTAGAGGAGGTCGTCAAATGTATGGAGAAGATAACATTCTTACAAGAGAAGAAGCGCTAAAACTTTGGACAACAGGTTCTGCTTGGTTCACGGGAGATGATGGTAAAAAAGGTGCAATCAAAGCTGGGCAACTGGCTGATTTCACCATCTTGAACCATGATATCATGGATGTTCCAGATGCACTAATCCCTCGCACGCATTCAAAGTTAACCGCTGTAGGCGGAGAAATAGTGCATGCTTATGGTGCATTTGAAGAGTTTGCCCCTAAAGCTCTCGATAAAGTATCTCCTGATTGGTCTCCACTTTACAGAACTGGTGACTTCAGAAAATTATACTTAGGCTAATATTTCAATCATAACTCTATGAGATAGTTTGTGAAATTCTATGATCTCATAAAAGATTGCAGACTGTCTTAAAATTGGTGATTAATCCTCAATAAATATTGTGGTGGATATCAAAATAATGAATCTAAAAAAGGTCTCATTTAGTCAGTTATTTTTTACGGATATCGCTTCTTCCACCCTTTTTAATTGGACAATTCTGCTTTACAGAATTATTGTTTCTATAGCCATGATTGGAATTCATGGCTTAACGAAGATTATTAATTTTTCTGAAGAAGTTAATAAGATTCCTGATCCTTTTAATATGGGTGGAGAAGTTGCCTTAACACTTGCCATCATTGCGAATATAGGTTGTACAAGTTTGATCATTCTTGGACTTTTCACTCGATTTTCTGCCTTTTTTATCCTCTGTCTAACCTTCACAGGATTGGTAGTGGTTCATGCAGCAGATCCTTGGGTGGTTAAAGATATCCCTTTGATGTATTCCTTAGCATTTGGACTTATTTTATTGCTAGGACCTGGCAAGTTTGCGCTAGATACATTAATCTACAAGCGCATGAGTAAGTAATCACGAGTAGCTTTTTTCACAAAATAACTTACTTAAAACGAATTAATTATGAAAGTCTTATTATTACTTTTAGCGGTTATTGCAGGTGCAGTACTTCCGATACAAGCTGCCCTCAATGTAAAGATGGGAAAAGCTGTAGGTGATCCAATTTATGCCGCACTAATTTCATTTGTTATTGGCTCAGTTGGTTTGCTGATTTATACATTAGCTATGGGTGTAGATTTTAGTGGAATCAGTCAAGCAAGTTCCGTGAATTGGTCAGTTTGGACAGCAGGATTACTAGGTGCTTTTTATGTTGGAGCAGTAATTATTTTAGTCCCCAAACTTGGCGCAGCACTGGCTTTTGGAGTCATTGTGGCAGGGCAGTTAGGGTTATCACTTATCATGGATCATTTTGGTTTATTGGGTATTCCTATCCACAGCGTAAACTGGCAAAGAATCTCGGGTATTTTATTAATTATTGGAGGTGTTTTACTTATTCGTAATTTCTAGCATCATGTATAGATTTGCTAAACAGTCATTTGTTCTAATTTTTAGCCTTGTCTCCTATTCATTACTTGCTCAAGATTCAACCACTTTAGAAATTCCTGAATTTGGTTTCTTAAGAGCAACAGAAGATTATAATCAATTAAAAGATTGGAATAGAAAAGGTTGGCAGCAGCTAAAATATATTCCCTTGTCTGAAAAAAGTTATCTAAGTATTGGTGGAGACTGGCGTTCTGAGGGACAATTTTTATTCAATGAAGATTGGGTAAATGGTAATAATGATATGGTTTTGTACCAACGTTATATGTTGCATACCGATTGGCATTTAGGCAAGCATTTTCGCATATTTGGACAGTTAAAGTCAGGAGTAGCATTTGGTCGAAATGGAGATCCATTGCCCTTTGATGTTGATTATTTAGATACACACCAGTTGTATGTTCAGTTCAGGTTTGGCAAATCTACTATTGATTTAGGAAGACAAGAATTGGTCTATGGTTCTAGAAGATTAATCAGTATTCGGGAAGGTACGAATGTTCGACAATCCTTTGATGGAATTCGTTGGTACTGGAAAAATGAACATTTACGCATAGATATTTTAGCCTACACTTACAATCCTCAACAGATTGGTTTTTTTGATAATACGATTGATTTTGAACAACAGATTTTGGGCAGTTATTTGACTTGGCAAGTTCCTGCAAAGTATGATTTAGGATTTGATTTTTACTATTTAGCTTATCGCAATGAGCATCCTAATTATGAAGCAGGTAGCGAGCTAGAAATCCGACACAGTGTAGGTTTCAGACATTATGGACAATTTAAAAAATTAATATACAACAACGAAGCAGTATTCCAATTTGGTCAGTTTGGGCGTTCCAGCATTCTTGCTTGGACGGTCTCTACAGATCTCAAACTAGAGTGGTCTCCCAAGTTTAATACAGGATTGAAAGCTGAAATTATCAGTGGTGATCAGTGGGCTAATGATAATCGGTTAGGCACCTTCAATGCCATGTATCCTCGAGGAGGCTATTTTGGTTTGTTAGCTTTGGTTGGACCTGCCAATTTGATGGATATCCATCCCTCCATTCATTTCAGCCCAATAGCTAAGCTAAACCTTAATTTTGATTGGGATTTCTTTTGGCGCTATAGCATCAATGATGGCATCTATTTCCCATCAGGGCGGATTAGAGAAACTAGCCAAAATTCTACTACAAGATTTATTGGGCATCAGCTTGGTTTTCAAGTTGGCTACAGCATCAATCGTTTTATTGAGGTAGAAAGCTCTTATTTTCTATTCTATCCAGGCGCTTTTATTCAGAATATTAGTGAAGGTAAACCCTTTTCTCAAATTGGTATCTCAATATATTGTAAGATTTAGAATTAAGTAAGTAGATGGACAAAAGTAATTTATAGTTAACCCTGAAGGGCTCTACGAAGTAAATTTCTTTTTAGAGTTTGGATAAATCACGTAAAAACATGTCCTGTCAAACGTAACAAGCAAGACTCAGTTTCGCTAAAAACTTAATAAAATCTACCCAACTGGATCAAGCGGACTATATGGGTTGTCAGCAACAAAGAACGACGAACATTGACGTTCC
>JAKVCT010000143.1 GCA_022448995.1 Saprospiraceae bacterium | reverse complement strand
GTTGGAATATAGATTCTATGCTAACACAATATCGACTTTCTCGCAAAAGTTGGTTCCAATCTTCTTCATATGGAGAATATTGGGCACTAGAGGTCGAAAAATTAGCTAAGAAGACTAATATTAAGATTCTATGGATAGGATAAGGAACTGAAGGTATCAATATCATAAGAGTATGTAAATATCATTATGGCGTAAAACTGTGTGTTATGAGCAAGATGATCTCTAGAATTGTAAGATTATCGTTCTTTGAGAAATCGTGTGAAAAATAGATTTACACAAAAGATAGATCTCTACAGCGATTGGCTATGAAAACAAGTCTTTATACGACAGGAATTCTTGAATTTCATATTACAGTTGTATAAGAAGTTACAGGTTTTTTTGACAAAAATCAAGAAAAAGCCGTGAACCACACTTACTCTGTTTGAAATTTTTTAATTAGGAAGTGTTTATTTATTTTAACGAGACAAGATGGTAAAACGTCTGTAAGAAATAGAAGTTGTTTGAAAATAGAGGTTGCATTCAGCTAGTATTCCTTTGATAATTTAGGATGAATAATCCTCATTAATTCATTGAACTACTTAAGTAACAGTCCAAATGTTTTCGCAGTTATCTTTAGCTGATTTTAAGCCATCTCCTGATTCACAGCGCCTCGCTGTAGCCCGTTAAAGCTATATTCTGCTCACTGAATCTGACTAAAATCATTCTAAATCTATTCTACGATTACTTTTGTACATTTACTTACTTATATTCATTAACAATAATAGTTTGTTTATTTTTTAATTTTACTGAGCCTTTTTTGGGGGCTTATTGCTTGATAATTAGGATTTTACGAAACTTAGTTGGTTTTGTGTATACTTTTGGTTATCAATCAGTTATGAAAAGATCAAACTATTGTAACGATAAACTAGAGATTAAATGCGTTATAAATTATTTGGAAAAAGCGGTTTGCGTGTTTCTGAGCTTTGTCTAGGAACAATGACATTTGGAACAGCATGGGGATCAGGAACAGATTATGAAGGGAGCAAGGCTATTTTTGATACTTTTGCGAAAGCTGGAGGTAACTTTTTGGATACTGCCAATCGCTACACAGAAGGAACAAGTGAGAAATACTTAGGCGATTTCATTGCTTCTGACCGAGAACATTTTGTAGTTGCTACCAAGTATTCCTTATATGAAAAAAGAGGTGAGGTAAACGCCAATGGAAATCATCGTAAAAATATGGTGTACACGGTCAATCAGAGTCTTAAACGATTAAAAACAGATTATATTGATCTACTTTGGTTGCATGCTTGGGATTTCACCACACCACAAGATGAAATCTTACGCAGTTTGAATGATCTGATTCGCAGCGGAAAAGTACATTATATCGGAATCTCAGATACTGCGGCTTGGCAAGTTGCCCAAATGAATCAATTTGCAGAGTTACAAGCCTGGGATCGTTTCGTAGGTTTACAGATAGAATACAGTTTATTGCAACGCACACCCGAGCGTGATCTATTACCGATGGCAAAACATTGGGATATGGCAGTAACGCCTTGGGGTGCTATTGGTGGTGGTGCACTGACTGGTAAGTACTTAACCGAAACGGATGAACCCAAACGATTGTCAGCAGATAGCAAACGTTTAAATGAACGTAGTACTAAGATTGCTAGGGAAGTAGTTGCTGTAGCTAAGGAATTGGGGGTAACGCCTGTACAAGTAGCAATCAACTGGACGCGCCAAGGTAAAGGGCAAGTGGTGATTCCAATTATTGGTGCACGCAGACAGAGTCAATTGGAAGATAGCTTAGGTTGTTTAAGTTTTGAATTGCCACAAGCACAAATTGATCGCTTGAATGAGGTGAGTGCTATTGAGTTAGGATTTCCGCATGATTTCTTGAGTTCAGATCATGTACATGATGTTATTTTTGGTGGGACATTTGATAAGATTGATAATCATCGACTGTAATATTAATCCATAATCAAAATCAGCATTAATGTTAGCTTCGTAGAGCCCTCGGGGTTACCCCACTTTTGACTGTAAAGTGTAAAAAGCGGGGTAATGTGTTTTTTGAATTCAGTGTTTTACCTGAAAAATAAGTCATATCAAGCCTAGAATGAAGCTCAGTTTCACTAGACTATCTATTTACATCCATGGGTAATTTCCCACGTAAACCTAGCTCAATCACTTCCAAATTCCGAATCCTTGAACCTTCTACATCAAAACGAATCACTGTGCGCATTTTATGCCAACCTTCCCAACCACAAGCACCAGGATTAATGTGCAGCAAATTACGTGATTTATCAGGCATGACCTTCAAGATATGAGAGTGCCCACAGATGTACAAATCAGGCTGGTATTGACTTAGCAGCGCTTTGACGCGTTTGGTATAACGCTGTGGATAACCGCCAATATGTGTCATAAAAACTTTCAGACCATCCACTTCAAAATTTAGATTTAGTGGATATTCAGCCTTGATTTCTTTACCATCAATATTACCATAAACAGCCCGGAAGGGCTTAAAATCTTCTAGTTGTTGAGCTAATTCAAGTCTGCCGATATCACCTGCATGCCAGACCTCATCACAATCCTTGAAATACTCAAAAATAGTAGGATCTAACCTACTATGTGTATCTGATAATAATCCAATTTTAGGCATTAGACTTCTATAATTTCTTTTTCCTGTCGCTTTTTATTTCTACGTTGGAACATGCTCATGAACAGTCCAAGCATCATCATAATAGAGCCTAACCAAACCAAATTAATCATAGGGAAAACAATGGCTTGTACGACAACAAAATCACGTTCACTCTTATCCAAAAACTCTAATACAACTCTTCCTCTACGCTTATCTTCGCCATTTTTGGGAGGGATAATTTTGTTTACCTTAAACGTCAGATTGAGTTCCTCAATCTTATCAGGAATACTAAATTCGCTCTTATCTCGGATATAATACAAAGGACGAGCCTCCCAGTACTGATCAGAATCTAAAGCATGTACTCGAATGACTACCGTAATAGGAATATCACCTTCTCTGTAAGTGTAATTATCATGTGTAGGCATTTGAGCATCAATATTATCAAATACTGCATAGTTTTTACGTGTGTAGATCGTATCGCTCATAGATATAGTATCCGTTATCCAGCCAGTCTCCTCAAAGGCCCATTCTGGAATAGCTAAAGTGAACACATCATGTGAAAAATAATGACGTGTATCTGGGTTAGCAGCTTCCATCTTTAGCTTAGGCAAAGAGTTGGCCTGTGCCTGTTGTTCTTTGTACAGTACATTAGGTTTGGTAATAAACTTTTCGATAACTTGACCTGTTATGGGGTCTGTTTTTTCAAAAACCAAATGATAGGCTTGCGAATGGTCTACTTTTTTCTGTATAGTACCACCATTGCCATCAGGGACTAATACATCATGGTAGAGCGTATCTCGTTTGGCATAGGTTACAGTATAGTTATCCTGAATCTTAACAGGAAAGCCCTTAGGCAAACGAATATTCTTGTTGGACTGTTTGTTAAGTCCACCCAAAGCGCCATCAAGCTCATTAAATTTTGGATCCCAAGAGATTGAGTTTTTCAGTGCACCTGAGAAAACAACACCAACCATCAATAAACCAAAACCAATGTGAGCCACTACTGAACCTGCTACATGGATCTTACCGCTGACTACTGTTAAAATATAGTACAAGTTAGCAAACACCGTAAAGAAGCCACAGATAACAAGTATAAAATATCCTGCATGGTTAATATTTGGATACATAGAACTCATTAATACCGAAGCCATGATAGCAAGAGCTATACAAATACCTATGATAGCAAAAAAGCGATTGCGTTGTGTTGGGGTCATTGTACTACGTCGGTAGTGTAAAAACTGCGTAAAGGCTGTTAGAATACTAATGGCAATACCAATAGGATACTGATACTGATTATAAAAAGCAACATCATCTGCTGGAGGAGCTATATCCGCTACTGGGTTTTCTCCAGTTGCACCAAACAACAAGGCAAATTGGTCAGCAACAGCATTCCAAACAGGAATAGAAGTGGTATATGTAATCAAACATGCTGAAAAAAGAAGCGTTAGCGACCCGATGAACATCCATAATTCTCTAGAGACTGCTCCTTCTTCTTTGGCAGGTTTAGGAATGCTTTTTCTTCTATAAAAATACAAGCTAAATGGAATAATGATGATAGATAGGATGAACAAAACGAGTTGACGCATCAGTCCCATCTCTGTAAAAGCATGTACAGAAGTATCTGAGAGAATTCCACTTCGAGTTAAGAAGGTAGAGTAGATAATCAGTATAAAGGTAAGTATAAAAAAGATGTAGGTACTCCGAATAGAATGACCTGTAGCTTTAGCTACTAAGGCTGTATGTATACCCGCTACTAGGATGATCCAAGGTACTAAAGATGCATTTTCTACAGGATCCCAAGCCCAATAACCTCCAAAACTCAAGGCTTCATATGCCCAAACACCTCCCATGAGGATACCTGTTCCTAAAATAGCACCTGAGAATAGTGCCCAAGTCAAAGCAGGACGAATCCATTTTCTGTGTTCTCCTGTCCATAGACCTGCTATAGCAAAGGCAAAAGGCACCAAGGTAGAAGCAAAACCTAAAAATAGCGTAGGAGGGTGGATAATCATCCAGTAATTCTGTAATAGTGGATTCAATCCTTTTCCTTTCAGATTAGTTAAGTAAGTCATACCTTCCAGTTCTGCTGCTCGGCTTGGCTGTAGCTGTATCTGCGCTTCTAGTTGTTGCGTAAACTGACTAAAATACTGAAGACCTGATTCTGTATCTCTGAAAAGTAAGAATGGATTAGCCCCTATATGAATAGATTCACTGAGATAAATTCCCAGTATCATGGTAGTTAGTACTGCTTGGATGATTCCTACAACAGACATCACCGGATTTTCCCATCTCTTGGCGGTTAAAATGAGTACGAAACCTAGTACGACATGCCAAAACATCCACAGCAAGAAGCTTCCTTCTTGTCCTTCCCAAAAAGCAGAAAAAATATAACGAAAGGGCAAATCATCTGAGGTATGCCCTAAGACATAGTCATACTCATACATTCGATTGATCATCATAAAGAAAATCAAACCAATGATAGCAAAAATACTTAAACCATGAATAAGAAAACCTATACGACCTAAACTCTGCCAACTCTTAGATTGTGCCAAATAGTTATTTTGATGCTTTTGGTTAGCAACCATGTAGGCAAAACTTGAAAATCCACTGCTGACAAAAGCTAGAATAATTAAATTGTGTCCTAGTATACCTGCCCAACTATGTTCACCAATATTATTGGCAGAATCAATTCCACCTAATATTAAAAAGAATAATAGAAAGAATAAAGGAATGCCTAATAGTGCTAAAGGTACTTTGACAATTGGACTTTGTATCAAACTCTTCATATAAGAAATTTGTATTTTTATTGCATTGTTGTGTGAGAGATATTCCAAATATATTTATTGCGTTATAACCTAGATAAGCGAATACCTTCACAGAATATTTTGGAGTCTAATGAGGCAAAAGACATAGATATAGCCGTAACAGCGGTCTAGAGGTAAAGCTGATCTATAGTAAGATTTGCTGCCACCCTAGCTTTTGCTTCACAGATCCTCGCTGTATTCTGCTACAACATCGTTCTGTTCGTTAAAGTTTTTAAATCTGTTCTACGATTACCTTTGTCCTCTTACTTATTTTTCAGCAGTGGTATTCTTACTCCCGCCTGATGTGTCATAACCCTTCTGAATAGCCTCATCTTGATACTTGGATGGACATTTTAACTGGATCTCATGTGCTACAAACAGATCTTTTTTGATATCCATTCTGCCTTTGAGAACAACTTGTTCAGAGCGTTCAAAATCTTGTGGCTTATCTCTTTGGCAAATTACTTTCTTTTTTAAACCATCTTCATCAATCATGAAAAAAGAAAAAGAGTTAGGATCAATTTCAGGATTATAGATAATGGGATCATCCAAAGACAATTTTCCTACAATTTGGTGAGTATTATCAGGCTGTTGTATTGCTGCCTCAAAATTAGTGTACTGACTAAAGTTTGCTGTCATACTAATTAATATTCCTATAGCTGCTGCGATAGCAATAAGTCCAATTATATTAGAAGTTTTCATGCATTATTATTTATTAACAATTGTGTATATTTTAAGTATATATGCCCAATACTGAGGTTGTTTTACAGTTAGATTTACCTATGTATCTTAAATACCAGTACTTTTACTTCAAAGATCTCAACAAAATTAAAAGAGGACGATCTAAGTAAAAGCGTTTGCCTTAGCCTAGACACAGTCTTACTCTGTAAAAAATATTCATTTGCTTACCTTACAGAAGACTAATTCATGACATTTTTAAAAGAACTTTAATCTGTAGCTTAAGTTATCCAAACTTTTCCGTCAACTACTTAGATCTTATTGCGATTATAAATAATCATCCAAATGACATCTTCTTTATATTATTTTGAGTGAGCCACAGGATATAACCATTTTACCATCTTGTTTGCATCAGTAGTGATACTTTTACTATTGAGCAGGTTGCAAGTGCAAAAATAGGATTTTACTAAGTACAAAAATACGAAAAAAAGAGGATTGTCCCTATTTAGATCGAATACAAAGAAAAAGCTTCCTATTATTTAAAAAAATAGAAAGCTTTTTTGTTGAGATTTATCTAGATAATAGTTCGTTGATTTCCTTGTTTTTTAGTCAAACAAAACATTTTTTCATTAATACCTGACAATCAAGACTTTATGACATTTAGTTTGTTTATTGTATAGTGTTGATAATCAGATGGTTATGAGAAGAGTATTAACAAGGACTCGGGGAAATGCGCTTATTCTTGACCTCCACTTCGTAATTCTTCCAAATATTGATCCTCGTAACCTTCTGGTAATGGATAGCGTTTTCTGAAATCTTCGAAGAAAGCATTCATAGAAGCATCCACCTCTTTCTTATCAGTACGATACTTAGGAATAGCACTTCCGCCAGAGTTGCCAGGCATTGTTTCTACATAAACAGAGGTAGAAGGATAAGCCATTTGTACACCTAGTGCTTCTGCTAAACGCAAAATACTGAAGATGATTTCTTCCTTGAATACCAATTCATCATCATAATTATCTGTAGCAAAATAAACCACAAATAAAATATCAATAGAAGAAGCCGCTAGACCATTCAAGTGAATATAAAATGGATCTGCTAAAGTTTTGGGATGTAATCGCTTAATCTCACGTAGACCATGTATAAATTTTTCGATCAAATCTGGTGGAGTGTGATAGGCAATGGTAATAGAAGTATTGAAACGTCTGAACTCTCGAGCACCTAGATTATCGACTACCATATCTGCTAAAGAACCGTTAGGTACGGTAATAATAGAGGTGTCTGGTGTACGAATTCGAGTAGAACGGAAACCAACTTCTACAACAGTTCCCACAATTGTTCCTGTACTAATAAAATCACCTACTTGGAATGGTTTGTCTGCATAAATCATAGCCGAACCAATCAAACTCTTTACGGTTTCTTGTGCAGCCAAAGCGATTGCCAAACCCCCGATAGATAAACCAGCAATTAGCGCTGTGACATTTACACCAACAGCACTCAAAATCTGCATTCCACCTGCTATCCAAACAATGAACTTGAGGCTCCGTACAACAATAGGTAAAAGCTGATCATCTGTAGTTTTCTCGGTCTCTGCTACAATCTGTTCAAAGTAGGAATTTCCTAGCTCAATAATTCGCAAGGCTAAGAAAATAATATAAATCGTAGTTAAGATCCTTAGACCTGTTATGATATAATAACTTAGTGCTGGAGGTAATTGTAAAACTGGTGTGAACAGATAAACTACATAAGTCACTACCAGATAACTAAGAATTTTAGCAATGCGCTTGACAATATCTTTATCAAAATGATCTCGACCTAATCGAGTATTTGCTAAAAATTGGATAAAAATATTCAATAATCGAGAGATGACAAAATGGATGATTGTGGCAATCAAAGCTAAGATAAGTATACTGATATATTGCCAAACTTTTAATCCTAAGAAAGATGCTGTTCCAAATTTGGGAAGAAGTGTTAGTAATTTATGGCTACCAAATGGATAAACTTGCTGATGTAGTTTGGGAATCATCTTTATGGTTTCCTTGGAGTATACCCATACAAATTCTGTTTGTTCATCGTTTATGGGTACTCGTTCTAGATATACTTCCGGCAAACGTTGAGGAAACAGAACATAAACATGTTTTTTACTACTGGAATCTAGATGATCAGCATTCTCAGGAATCAGTCCTACACGAACTTGCAAGCCTTTCCCATCCAAAATCTGCTTCAATTGTATAGCTAATTCTTCTCCTTTGGTTAATTTTTTTTCTTGGTTAGGACTAATTTGTTTAGCTGCTATTTTCTCAAATTCTTCTCGAATGACATTAATGAAGTTCTTCTTATTCTTTTTCTTATTCTTTTTTTTCTTGTTTTTGTCTAACTCTTTTACGACTTTTTGGATGTCTTTATCCGTAACAAAAGAAACAGCTGCTCTGGTAGGATCGTATATCCCATTAACATCTTGCAGATAATAAAAGTGATTATAAACTACATCATAAGGTGTTTTGAATTCCCCGTCTGGTATCAGATCTTCATCTTCTTCTTGTGCAAAAGTCATTGCCAAAGGCAAAAACAATAAAATAAGATAACTGTATTTGAGTAGCGTTGTCCACATAAGTTTTTGGTTTGTTTTCGGGTTTGATTGGATTAGGGTATAATCTATTCTCTGAAATTGTTTAAGAATTTGATGCAGTGAAGATGATTTTTAAACAACTTCAATAAAAAAAAAGTATCAAACCACTATTATTTTAATTAATTATAGTGACTTGATACCTTATTGTAGGTGTATTGAAATCAAACAGAGTATTTTCGTGTATACTCTATGTAACTATACATTACTTAGTTTTTGATTTTAATTTCTTCTTTTTCCTTAACCTTAGTAGGTTCTCCATTCATCCCCTCTCTTAATTCTTTGGACACACTTGAGCGCGCATCGTTAAATTCACGAATTCCTTTTCCTAGGCCTCTCATTAACTCAGGTATTTTGCGACCGCCAAATAATAACAATATCGCCAATAAGATAATGAGCATTTCTGGGCCCATAAAATTTAATAATAAGATGATATCCATAGTTTGAATATATATATGGTTTTGATAAACTATTTTATGAGTACTATTTATTAAAGTCTATCTGTGCTTGAGAAACAAATGATTATGTTGACACAAAAATAATACTTTTTGAGGGAATAGTACATGTCTTTTGACCAATATTTTGAGTGAAGGTTTAATAACTCGCTCAATTTTTGGTAGAATTACTATTTTCCTCTTTCATTTTATAATGAATTCGAGAACATTTTGTTCGCTGAAACAAGTTTTGAGCACGTTGGCGGATTGCTTCAGGTGTAATATTTAGATAGTTATTCTTTTCTTCATTTACCCAATTAGCGTCACCTAGAATTTCATAATAGCCTAGATTGATGGCTTTATGTAAACTATTTGTTTCTCCAAACTCTAAATTGTGTTCCACATGGTTTTGCAATTTTTGGAACTGGTCTGCAGAAATACAGTTTTCTTGTAAGCTTTGCAACTGTTCCCAAACAGCAGCTTCTGCTTCTTCATAAGTAGTTTCTTCAGAGAGTTTTCCTTCGATAACTAATAAACCTTGATCAATGGTTCCAGTAATATAAGCATCAATCTCTCCAAAAAGTTGTGTTTGTTTGACTAGTTTCTTGAACAGCAAAGAGGCTTCACCTTCCGCTAAAATATTGGTCAACATATCGTCTAAATAATAGTTAGGATCTAGGCGATGTGCAGAATGAAAGATCATAAACAGTGCATTGAGCGAAACCTCTGCTTCTACTTCCAAAAAGCGTTCTGTTGTCTGTTCTTTTTCTTGAGGGAAATCTTTTTTAGGAGGATTGCCTGCAGGTAAGTCCTCGAACCATTTGCGGACTTGGAGAACAGCCTCGTCAGGATCTAAATTGCCACAAATACTAACTACTGCATTATTAGGGCAATAAAATCGATCAAAAAAATGCTGGACATCACTCAGCTCTGCTTCTTGAATGTGTTCGATTTTCGCTCCAATTGTTGGAACTTGATAGGGATGTTGCTTGTACAGAAGCGGACCAATATGGTGCCATATATCGCCATAAGGTTGGTTGAGACAAGTTTCCTTAAACTCTTCTACAACTACCTTGCGTTGTACATCTAATGCTTTTTGGTTGAGCAATAGATTTTGCATTCGATCAGATTCTAACCACAAACCAATTTCCCAGTTATCTAAGGGGAGTTGGTCATAATAAACAGTTATATCTTGATTGGTGAATGCATTATTTTCGCCACCTGCATTTTGGATATGTTGATCAAAATCAGGCGCATGTTTAGAACCTCCAAACATTAGGTGCTCAAACAAATGAGCAAAACCAGTGCGTTGTGGATTCTCGTCTCGCGTTCCCACAGCATAGGTTACACAAATAGAAACAAAAGGTGTACTTACATCAGGATGGATGATAATACGCAGCCCATTTTCTAAATGATATTTATGAAAATTAATCATTATTTATAAAGGATTCGTTCTAGCAAGATCTGTAATTAATAAGGAATTACTGGATTGAAGTCGCTGTACTAGGTTTTGGACTGTTGGGATCGTTGGGTTTGCTCGGATGATTTCTAGTTCCAAGCTAGTGATACCTACAATCTGTAAAAAGGTAACTTGACCATGTGCAGTTTGGATACTTTTTAGTTCAGGATCTTCTACAAATAAAACACCTACAATGTCTGTTGCCTCATCTTGTTTAATAGGACCATTTGTTGGAACAAAATGATAAGGTTCAAACCAATTTTGAGTTTCAAAAACATAGCGTGCTAGATTATTCATTAGGTCAACAGCCCATCTTGGGTCTTCGTCCTCTGTATTTGCTTTTACGCGCATAGTGAATTCAAATCCCCACTTACTATAATCATCTCCAACACGTTCTTCGTTGTAATATAATTCCGACATCCCATAACTAATCAGATGCTTGTGATTATATTGATTAGTTGCATTATAGATACTTGTTCCATCTAGTGGATCATCTCCTCCAATGGCATAATGTAGGACAGGTGCATAGTGTCGCGGTTCCTGATTTGGGTACAATTGGTCTAGTTGCTGATCAATTGCTAACCAACCCACAGGATCTTCTTCTGTATATTTTGCTTTATATTCTTCTAATGTCATTCTGTATATTTTATTAATCGGAAAGCAAAAGTACAAAAAAAGCACTTGTAAGTAATCTAAAATCTTTAATTGTGCAAAATACTGTTTGAATTTAGACAAATTCTTGATTTTTTTATTAAAAAGAGAGTATTACTCTAATAAATTAAAGCTTTTCTAGGATTTATAGCTAGAGTGGTATGTTTTTAGTAAGCTTTTTATTAAAACCACATTAATTGGAGGTTTAAGGTTATTGGATATCATCATAGTCTGCCAAAGGCGAAGTTCAATGGAATATTAAGGGAATGAAATAGTGTGGATCTTTTACAGGTAACAGTCCAAATGTTCTGTTTTTTTCATTAAAATTAATTCCCTTACTCACAAAACGGATTGGTTATGAATACTCAATATCTTCATTATCATAAAGTATGGAATGAATAAATCCTCCACTAACTTATTACTAAAATCATTATACACTATGTCAAACTATGCCTATTTATTTACTATTTTTATTGGAATAATTTGTCTGACCAGTTTGAGTTCATGTCGAAAAGATCATGGTCATACACATCCGCCATACAATCCACCCTTGTACGATGCAAGAGATCAGTTTGTGGGAAACTATGATGTTTGGGAAATTACTACCAATCCAACTACACAGGAATCGGATACTGCTTTTTATGAAATGTCTATCTACAAAGCTAATAATGATAAGGATGTAATTCTAGAGGCTTTAGATGGTGTAGGTATTTACTTCACGGGAGGATGTACTGTCACAGGGATAGTAGGAGGAGATCGAATTAATATTCCTGTTAATTTGTGTGATTTTCAGAACGGATTGTTTTATAAGTTTACGGGTGATGG
>JAKVCT010000142.1 GCA_022448995.1 Saprospiraceae bacterium | reverse complement strand
TCTAAAATAAGTAGAAGGACAAGATTCTTTAGGCCATGTCTAAAATTGGTGTATTTGGTAATATGCGTACAATTTTAGAATAAATTTAGACATGCTCTTAGCCTAAAAATTTGAAATCTACCTAAAAGCGGTACAAAGATAGAATTTTATTTGAACTTGTTAGCCTAAAGCATTCTAAGCCTCTGTAGCTTTTTTTGCGTTCTTACGTTTGATGTACCATTTTGCCAACCAAGCAAAACCCAGTAGGGATAAAAAGCCAGATAAAATACAAATAAGGACAGTTTGACGGACGGTCAAGCCAGATTTAGCAATTAAATCTAGTGGTTCATTGTCTCCCATTTGTATGAAGGCTGCCCAATAAGAAGGATGAGCAGCCTTTTTTCCTTCCATTTTCTCCAAATAAGCTAGTTTCGCTTCTCTTAGGGCGATATCTTTTGGTTTGTACTTAGCAATATTGAGATAAAAATCCTTCATAATCTTTCCTGTAGAATAATCATTCACCTGCCATAGACTAACTAACATACTAGAAGCACCAGCATAGGTAAAAGCATAAGCAAGACTCATCACTCCCTCTCCTTGTCTGAATTTACCATATCCTGTCTCGCAAGCACTCAAGACTACTAATTTTGCATTCAAGTCCAACTGAGCAATTTCGTAAGCATGTAAGAAATTATCCTCCTCTGATTTACCATTTTCAGAAAACACTAGGCTTGACAAAATCGGTTTTTTGCTATTCAGCAGACCATGCATTGCCAAATGTATAATTTCATAATCTCCTGCACGTTCCTTAAAGGATTTCTCCGTCGCGTTAATTCCATCATAAAACTCACCATAGAGATGTTTACCTAACAAAGCAACCTCTTTTTCTGCACCAGGCAATGGTTGTAGGGTTTTTCTTAGATTGGCTAAATTAGCTCCGCGCATACGACTCAAATCTGCAGTAGCTAAACTAGGTTCTGTCAGATCATATTCTGCAGCATAGGCTAACATTCCTTTCTTATTGGCTTTTTTTGCCTTGGCTCTATATTCTTTTTGCTGATGTAATAGTGCTGCCGAGTATACATAGTTTATTGCATAATCCTTGATTAAATAAGGGTAATCAGCATAATTCTTAAGATCACTTGGAGGCTTACTGAGAAAGACCTCAAAAGGTAAATACCCCAATTCATCATCAGGCACAATCAATAGTTTTTCATATTTCTTGGTCTTCGATAAGACAGGTCTTAAGAATTTATCATAAAAATAAGTAGTCGATTCTACAAAATACTGATCAGACTTATCCTCATATTTATTATTAAAGTTGTAATCACTCAGCGTTTTTCTTAATCGCTTGGTTTGTAATGCCATTTCGTCCTCTGTTATATCTAAACGTTCTACACCAAATTCCTCCCTAGAAATATAGATTAGATACGCACCTTGTGTTCCTACTGTATATTCTATCAATAGAGCACCTTTTTCTATATCCTGTTGCACAGATTCAATATCCAAGCCTCCCAACTGATAATGATGCCCATAATAAACAGGATATTCTAGTTTCATTTGTTCTTTGAACTGATCAATTGTACGATTAGTTTTATTAAGCTTTTGTAAGGCCTCTGCCCTTTTATCTTCATTAAAAGCTTGAGCATATTCCTTCTTTGCTACTTGTAGCTCAGCCTGTAACTCTTTTTCTTTTTTGATCAGTGCTGGAGGTAAGTTTCCAAAAGTACGATCTTCCTTGGATTGTAATGCACTCAATAAAACAATTGATTTGCTGTGTTCCGCTAAGGTAAACATCTCCGCAATGTACTTTTTATCTTTTGTGTGTTGATACATTTCGTAAGCAGCATAGGTGTTCATAGCAAAAGCATAGGAAGCCCCCAATCGAAACAGGGTCAACTTATCTTCATCTGAGCTATAACTATTGAGTAACTGACTCCCAAAACGTACCAAAGTAGCAATAATCTTATGGCCATCTTTTAAGGATTGAATGTCCCCAGTTTTTTTATATTTTTCCAAATACAAGTACGCTGATTTGGTCATTACACCAGCTTGCCCACAAGTTGCCATGTATTGGTTATTAAACATCAAGTCATCTATCTGATCTGGAATAGACCTGACCTCAGAGTAGGTCATACTATTGGTTGCAAAAGCATACTTTAAGGACTGTTCAGCTTGTTCAAAATCTTGAATTAAGATATAAGCCATTCCAAACTCTAGCCAAATTCTTGAATACACTAAATTATCTGTCAAATAGTTAGCTTCTGCAATCTTAAAATACTTTGCTAAAAGCTTTTTTGCTTTTTGCTTCTGTCCTGTCAATGCATATACTTCACTAATATTGGCTGCAATTCTAGTTTCTATTTTTAGATCTCCCTTGCTTAGCTGAAAAGCCCTTTCATAGTTTTTGAGGGCTTCATCATATCGTTTTTGTACTTTTTGGGCTGCGGCTAGGTTATTTAGCGGAATAGCCATAGCAGGTGAATTCACTTTTCCCATTTTAGTTAAGATATCTATACACTTTTGTTCATCACGCTCCCATGATTTAGGATCATTAATCCTAGAATGTACCATACCTGCTTCATTGAGAATAACAACATATTCCCATGAATCTTCGCCATAATGTTTCTTAATTACATGTAGGGCTTCTTTGAAAGTATTGCTTGCTTGATTGTAACGAATCAATAATACATAAGCTCTTGCCATCTCGACCAAGGCTTGTGCATATTGTGCAGACTCTCTACCATGTGCTTCAGCGGTTAAGACCAAAAGTTGATCAAAAACATCCTTGGCATAGAGGTGCTTTCCTTGATTCAACAACTCGATACCATAGCTTCTTAACTTACCGAGTTCAGAGTCATCTGTGCTGTGCGCTTCAATGATTTTAGTACAACTAGATAAACAAGTATTCACTGGTATTTTACTAATTTGAGGCGCTTCAGACTCTGGAAAGAGTAGGACATCTTGGGTGTGACCTTTGATTATAAAAGCTAGGAGTATGATAAAAGAAAGTAAGAATATGTTTTTCATGATTTTTGGGTATTGATTAGGATCAGATGATCACCTCGATATACTTGAAGTATACTTTGTACAAGTTCAGGTTTACTGACAGTCTAAGAATCCATAAGTAATTGATAATAAACCTTATAATAGATCCATCATAATATACTTGATCTTCTATAGTTCTTTTCTACAGTTGATAAAATCAAATCCAGTTTTGAGAATATTAAGGCTCTTTTGTACAATGACAATGCTTATGATGTGTATATTGTTTGTAACAAGTTCTTAAAAAAAGCTTAAAGAAACTACTTTTTTAGACGAATCCTTAGTTTGAATAGGCTATGACTTGCTGAAGAGGAACACTGCCTTGAGTCTTTTGAGGAGAGTTTCAGGGAAGGAACTGTAAACTGTACTCTTTTCCTCCCTCCTTGATTAAGTATAATTAGTAAATGACCAGTTCCCAGGTTTCAAAGGCTTGGGCTAGATTATAATCTTTAACAAAGATACAGCGATACATTTCAAGTGCTCTGCCTATAGCATGATCCTTATTTTTGACAAAGTTTTCTTGCACATCAATATCCATATTACAAGCCAAAACAGCATAAATACGCTCGATTGGCGTACCAGTCTGTAGCAATAACGAAAAGTGCTCTGCCTCTACAATTAATGCTTGAGTAAAATCAATAACAACTTGTTGGTAGGGTCTTAAGTTACTATATTGAAAATCAGGCAAACTAAAATCCAAAACACTTGTAAATGTAGGATCAATTTGCATTGCCAACCATTGTTCATCATAATTCTCAAACATTCTTGGATCATCATAGCCCCAATTAGAACTCACAAAGTAAATGATTAGAAGATCTATAATTACATTGGGTGATGTTGCCAAAAAATCACGATACTCTACCTCTGAATAAGGTAACAAATGGTTCCCATTAGCTATTGAGAACATATATTTTCCAATATCCTGCAGATCATCTATTTCTAGTTGATTAATGTCCATTTATTTCTTTTTAAGAATAGTTTGGTTGAGTAAATAGTTCTTTTTGTGTAACACATATCTTCTATCAATACACTGATCTTGTTCATTATAAAATTCTCGAATGGGCTCAAAGAATTTCTCGAGAATTTTGACAGAAGCCCTATTCTTAACACTGACATCTGCAGTTAATACTTCCAGTCCTAATTCACTAAAGCAATATTCAATCATATTTCTAGTTAATTCTGTACCATATCCCAGTCCCCAATATTTTTGTCGGAATCGGTAGCCTATTTCTCTTTGATTCTCATCATTAGTCAGTAAGGCACACAGACCAATCAATTCTGTTGTATTTTTTTCATAAACACCCCAAACTACTTTTTCTTTATTTTTTGGATCAGAAGAATAATTGCTAAAATTGTCAAACTGTTTAATAATACTCTCTTTTGGTAAACTCGTTTGTGGAATAGGTTCAATTATCTCAGGAGCAGATAATAGCTCAATGAAAAAATCTAGATCATCTGCACACATTTCCTTAACGTCCAATCTAGCTGTCGTAAATGCAATCATTTTAAATTCTTTTAGAAAAAAAGTTGATTGCAACTGACCTTACAGTACAGTTACAATCAGTTAACAGAAGGGCTACATTGCCTAGCCTCACGGAGCTGGACAATACTAGAAATTTCTTATTTTTTCTCTGCAATAACAATCAACGTTGCTAATGAGTCTTGAAGAACAAAGGTTACCCCCTCATAATTCAGAGAATTAATTTGCCCTATCTTAGTTTCCCCTTTATTCAGAGATAGGTCTGAAGTCACAGGTTCTCCCATAACCGCAACAATTTCATTTTTAGATTTCCCTAATTTTTCCCCTGATACAGATAAATAATCTCCTGTATTCTTTAGTATAATTTCCTTGAGTATTTTACCTTTTTCAAAGGTGAACTCAAATCCTTCTGCTTGATACTTCTCACGATCCTCATCCTTGGTAAGTAGTTGGTCATAAGTAGTTTTTCCAATGACTAAGTTCCCTATCCCTACTCCCGGACGGATTATTTTTTCTTTTTTTAATCCCTCCATACTGATTACTTCCGATTTTGATGCTTCATTTTTATTGCTTGTGTTATTTTTGGTCTCTGAAGCACAAGAGGTCATTAAAATACTTCCTAAAATAAGGAAAAAAACTACTGTTACTTTCATATTCAATGGTTAATTCAATGGTTAAAAAAACTATGGTTTAAATTAAAAAAGAGTTTAAGAGCATATCTAAATAAGCAAATATTCTGTACTTTTTTATACTAATTTAGCTTGCAGAATAGAGTTTATTTTGATTTTATAATTCTTGCATGTTGATTGCCAACCTTCAGAATATAAACTCCCTTTGTTAGTGAAGACAAATCTAATATTTTATCAGTTGTAGCTATATTTCCAGATAGAAGTAATTTTCCAGTCACAGAATATAGCTCAAATAGATCATCTTCTTTAATATCCATTTCGATCGTCAGTATATCATCAAATGGATTGGGATAAATACTTAAGATTTTGGGCTCAGTTTTATTGACACTAACCGTAGTCGTACTACAGTCCTCAAAGAACGATTTTATATAATCTTCCTGTGAAGGATTCATAGAATGTTGTGCATTTCCTCTAATATGAACTACGTTTCCAGACAAATAAGAATATTCAAATACTACGGGATTCCCAATAGCTGTACCTGCTCCTGAGATGATATTCCCCGTATAACCTTGATTCTGAGCAATCGCAAATATAGCATCTTCTGCGTGTAGGAAATCTAAGCCCACCATAGAATAGCCTCCTGTATATGGTATAATAGGATCATTATCATTACTAATACTCAAATACTTTCTGCTTGATAAAGGTGTACTGCTCTGACTGTAACCACAGTAACTCAAAGAAGAGTCGGTATCTATAGCCGTTTTATAAAAGTCATCTAAATGATATTGAGGTTCATTGAGGTGTGAGACAACAGCACAAATAATATCGACCCCTGTATCAGTATTCTCAATAAATACACTATTGGCTAATCCTGCACCATTTGAAAAGCCTAAAATTCTAATCTTATTAGGATTTATATTGCTATAGCTCTGTATAGAATCTACGAGGTCACCAACCATCTCTACATCTGGAGCATCGCTATTTTCCGCACAAATATTCCAACTATTCATGTATCCTGTGGGTGCTACTAGAACATGACATTCTAGAACATCTGAAAATTGATTGACAAATTGACTTCCATTTCCACCATTTCCATGTAATAATATACAAACGGGATAACCAGTCGTGGGGATACTACTGCTTGGAACCTCAATAGCTATAGGATATGTATACCCATTCGGTTCTTGTGACCAAGACTTAGTGATCTCTATATTGGTATTGTTAGTCAGATTTTGACTACTTGCCATCATTGGCAGAAACAGTAAGATAACTAATATTTTTTTCATGATCTTATTTTTTACAATAAAGAACTTACCCCCCAATAGCCTACAGCTATAGGGTAATTCTTTAACACAGTTAGATTGAATAAAAGGCAATTTATCGCCTAAGAAACTACTTGAATAAGCTTTAATAGTCTATAAATCTAAACTAGTACTCATATTGCACTAATTCATGCTAATAAACGTATTAATTTTAGATATACTCTAATTTGTGATTTTATGGTCTAGTATTGGTAATTAAAAATCATACGTTTAGTTTCTTTCAACAGTTTCCAAATTACTAAAAAACTTTGGTTCTTATTTATACCATTTCGATACTGCTCGGACATTCAAAACAACCATTTGGACATTTGATTAAAACTTTATGTAATTTTTATACTAGTTTTATGGACAGTTTATGGATTCAGATGGAATTCAAAAAGAAATATCATAATAGCATGAAGGAGTTATTTCACGAATCGATGTAGAAAATCCGAAGGACTCTGCGAAGCTAACTATGGGAGTAATGAATTACCACAAGGCTAAGCAAGTAGATATGGGAAATAAGAATGAATCTTTATACGATAGGAATTATTGAACTCCGTATTATCTCATGCAATGCATCATAAATCTGTTCTGCGTACACTTCACTAATAATAAACTTTTCTTATGACTAAAAAGGCAACACTACTATTTATCTGTTTCATTTTTACACTGGGTCTATATGCCCAACCTGATATAACTTATAGCAACCTAGACGAAGCATTAAAATCACCGGAAAAGGTCTTCAATCTAATGCTATGGAATCACGAGTATACCGAACTCCCCATCGAGATTACCCAAATGTCTAATCTAAAATCGTTAGATATTCGCGGAGGAAGCTTGAAAAGTCTACCTCAAGATATTGGAAAGCTGAAAAACTTAGAAGAAATAAATCTATCAAATAATCAATTAACAAAACTTCCTAGTTCTGTGGGCGAGTTAAACCAACTCAAAAGACTAAACCTGTATAAGAATGAGCTCACTGAACTTCCAAAAAAATTGTGGGAATTAGAAAACCTAGAAGAACTAGATCTATCCTATAACAACCTCTCTACAATACCAATACAAATAGCAGGACTGAAGAACTTAAGAAAACTCATCTTTTCAGGAAATTCTCCACTTCAATCGCTTCCAAACGAAATTGGTAGTCTCAGCCAACTGAGAGTATTGATTATTAGTAATAATATAGATTCTAAACAAGGTTTACAGACCTTACCTAAATCATTAGGAAATTTAAAGCTACTAGAAGAGTTAGAGGTGTCTATGAATGGTCTGATTAGTATTCCCACAGAGATTGGACAATTAAAAAATCTAAAGATTCTTAACTTGGGTTATAATCGAATCGGAACTATACCTTCGGAGATAGCCTCTTTATCCGCTCTAGAAAATTTAGATTTAACTAGTAATGAATTAACAATAATCCCAAACGAATTAGGAGAACTTACTCAACTAATAGAATTAGATTTAGCTAGAAATAATATAGCAGCCCTACCAGAATCCTTAAGTAACCTTCAGAAAATAAAGTTATTGGATCTTTATGGAAATGCCTTCAGCTCTCTTCCATCCGTAATCAAGGAACTACAAAGTTTAGAATCCTTATCTTTTTCTGGTCATTTAAGTACTTTTCCTGTGGACATACTAACCCTAAACAAGTTGACAGTGTTGCATCTTTATAACTGTAATTTACAGAATCTACCTCCAGAAATAAAGCAATTAAACAAGCTAGAAGTCTTAGATTTAGGGAAGAACAAAATTACTAACTTACCCTCTGAAATAGGAAATTTATCTATGCTAAAAAGGTTAGAAATGAACGAGAATCAGCTTACAGATTTACCGACTACAATTGGAACACTAGAGCAATTAGAAGTCCTAGAACTAAGAGATAATAAAATAAAAGAATTACCTAGTGAAATTGGTCAATTATCAAAACTTCGTTATCTATGGCTAAGACGAAATAAGGTAGGGAAGAAAGAAGTAGAAAGAATCTCCACATTATTACCTAATTGTACAATTTATGATTAGAGTTTAGACCAGTTCTGATCAAATATTCTGTATATGTAAGTGTTTCATTATTCTAAAACTAATGCTGTTAACTACTGACTTATTTTCTGAAAAAGAATTCGTAGAACAAAGCCATCAACTCCTGCGTATAAAATAGTAGGATAAAAGATTGATGACAAAGCAATATTATTCAAAAGTTCCTAATTACCCTAAATTCTTAAAGCATATCTAAAATTAGTGTATTTGTTAATGTACAATTTCAATTTTACTGAACTCTTCCAAGTTCACAAATAATTGATTATCAATATAACTTTTCTGCTATGGTACTAAATGAAATGGATATAACTCGACTGCTTCAAAATTTTAAAGATAAAGAAGCTACCCATAAAGAACTATTCCCTTTAGTCTATGATCAGCTACTCTTAATTGCAAAAAATGTTAGATTTCAGTGGCAAGGTAATTTCACAATGAATGCAACTTCTCTTGTGCACGAAGCTTACATTAAAATGGTAAGAAAAGATGAACTTAATATTGAAAATAGAAGGCATTTCTTTGCAATTGCTGCTCAAGCTATGAAACAAATTTTGGTAAACTATGCCAAACGAAAAAAGGCTAAAAAACGCGGAGAAGAACTACCTCAGATTGATCCTGATAAAATCAAGCTCCCTATAATGATGACAAATAATTTTGGAGACAACCTCTTGGATCTTTGTGATGCTCTTGAACGCCTAAAGCAAATGAGTGAACGCCAAAGCCAAGTTGTTCATTATCGCTTTTTCACAGGATTAACACTCAAGGAGATTGCCGAGCTACTTGATATTTCTGACCGAACCGTAAAAAGAGATTGGAATGCTGCAAAAGTTTGGCTATACCAGTACATGCGTGCTTAGTATCTTATTTTACAGGTTGAAATACTTAAAAATTTATATCATATAAGTGCTTGATCATAATGAAAAAGAACTGGTTGAAAATTCAGGATATTTTTAATGATGTACTTGAGTTACCTCAAAAAGAGTGGTCTAAATTTATAAAGCAAGCTTCTATGGGCAGCCAGCAAATAGAAGATGAAGTGTGGAATCTTTTAGAAGACTTTGAACAGGCAAATTCATACTTTGAAGATTTTGAATTGGAGTTATCAAAAACCTTAGGGGAATTTACAGATCCTATTCCTCAGATTGACAACTATGAGATACAGGGTATATTGGGTGAAGGGGGAATGGCAAAAGTCTATTTAGCTGAACGAAATGATGGTAAATTGGAGCAAACTCTTGCTATCAAAGTCATGAAAATGGGGCTTGACCGCAAAAGTATAGAACGATTTGAATACGAAAAAAAAATATTATCATCGCTACAACATCCAAGGCTTGCTCAAATATTTGATGCAGGATTAACTGATTACGGTCAGCAATACTTTATCATGGAATATGTACAAGGACAATCCATTACAGATTACTGTAAGCAAAATTCCTTAACTATTGAAGACCGTTTATCCTTATTTGATCAGATCTGTGATGTTGTTCAGTATGCTCACCAAAACTTACTTATTCATAGAGATATTAAACCCTCAAATATCTTGGTTACTGCAAACGGAGAAGCCAAACTATTAGATTTTGGAGTGGCAAAGTTTCTAAATGATCAAGATCCTGAATTAACGCAGACTGGACAAATGATGTTAACTCCAAACTATGTAAGTCCTGAACAACTCCTTGATAAACCTGTAGATACTAGAAGTGATATTTACCAGTTAGGTCTGCTCTTGCATGAGTTATTGACAACTGCACGCCCTAGATTGCTCAACCAAAAACAGACCTTACTCAATCAAGATATCACTAGTCTTGAAGCACAACCATTGACAAAATCGTTTGATCGGCTTGATCCAAAAATACAATCCGAAGTTGCTAGAGAATGTAAGAGCAATATTTATGCGATAAAGCAATTATTCAAAACAGATCTTGCGAATATCCCCCTAAAATGTTTGGAACTATCTCCAGAAAACCGATATGAAAGTGTTGGTCAACTAAAAGAAGACCTCCGACGGTACGTACTTGGGCTTCCTCTAATAGCCAAAAAACAGAGCAACACCTATTTATTGAGCAAGTTTGTTCAACGAAACAAGGTAGTTGTCTTATTTTCAATTGCTTTATTTTTATCTCTAGTCGGAGGAATTGTTTTAACAAGCTGGCAAGCTCAAATTGCTTATCAAAACCAACAAAAAGCAGAGAAACAAGGTCAACGAGCAAAACGAATAAGTGAATTCCTCATTAAGTTATTTAGTAGTCCCGATCCTAGAAATCCCTTGGGGGAGAATAAAGATATCACTCTGAGAGCTTTCCTAAGCGAACGAAGCAATTATTTAGAAAATGAGTTGAAGGAAGATCCTGAACTACAACTAGAACTTTCAGGAATTTTAGGAGACTTGTATCACAATATGAGTTATTATAAGGCTTCCAAAGAACTAGAAAAAAAGTTACTCCCTAAATATATTGCTCAGTTTGGTTCAAGGTCTCCTCAGTATTTAAGGAGTAAGCTTCGGATTATAGCTGCAACACAAAATCTTGGAGGGACTTCTGAAGCTGATAGTATGTATCAACAATTGCTTATAGAATTTGAGAATAAAGAAGATCTGAATTTTGCTCGCATTCTGAATGCCTATGCTCTGTTTTTACAAACTGTTAAAGGTGATTTTGTAAAAACAGATTCAATCCTGTCTCGATCAGAGAATATCTTTATCAGAGAAAGAGATACCATAAATACTGATTTCTCAGAATTATTAAGCAGTAAAGGATTGCTCAAAAATGTACTAGGACAACTTGCCGAAGCCCAAAATTATTATGAACGAGAACTCTACCTTCGAAAACAATTGACAACAGAAGATCCAGTAGCTATAGCCTTAGCAGAATCCAACCTATCCACTGTATTACAAAAACAAGGAATACTAGAACAGGCAAAAGAATTACAACTTAAGTCACTCAAAATACTCCAAGAAATCTTAGGAGAAGATCATATACATAGTATTCATGCACTCAATAATTTAGCTATTATCTATAATAGAATGTATGATTATGAGAAAGCTGAGCGTGTAGCGGAACAGGTTCTAAGCTTATATCTAAAAAAATTAGGCAATTCTTCTCATGAAACTGCTATTGCTTACCTCAATACTGTTTTTTATATGGTCAAGAAAGAAAAATATGAGGAAGCATTAGATCGTACTCAAAAAGCTAAAGATATTTTAAATACTATTTTGCCACCTTCACACTATGTACATGTTGTTCCTTTATTTGCTGATGCCTTGATCTATAATCAGACCAATAAAGCAGGATTATCCTTAGAACAAAGTGCAAAAGCTGAACGGATCCTAGCCTCTTCAATACCTCCAAATCATGAATATTGGGGGATTTTGCATTCAAGACAAGCTGAGGCATACCTCAAGCTCAAGCAACTTTCTAAGGCTGAAGAGCTTGCATTGAAAAGCTACAATATTCTTAACCAAAGTCTAGGAGACAAGCACTTACATACACAATATACGATCAAAACTCTTGTAGAGGTCTTTAGACTTTTGGGTAAACATGAGCAACAAGCAAGCTACCAAGAAAGATTAATTGAATAGGAATCTTAAATTATGAGAGAACTGTCTCTATCCCCATGAGCTTATTTCTAAATTTATTGAATTTAAGTAGGTGGACATAATTAGTTATAGAATAAGTTAATCAGCCTTTT
>JAKVCT010000141.1:9843-12290 GCA_022448995.1 Saprospiraceae bacterium | reverse complement strand
AGGTAGATATAGTTTAATTTGTCTAGCTACTTATTGTAGAGCACTTCATTAAATTCATAAAAAAATATGTATAGAATAATTTTATTTAGTGCACTTCTGTTTGGCTTGGTAGCTTGTAATAATGAGCAGCAGCATCCAACAGAAAAGGAAAATTCAACAGTAGATACTTCCGTAAATTCATCTGGGTTGTCTAATGAGAGACCTGCTCGTGAACAAATGATAGAACTCAGTCCTAGCCCATTATTGCAAGCCATTCAACTCGCTTCCAATACAGCTTCGCTGGAAGATTTGCTGGCACAAAAGGGGGAAACAACTTCCTTGTGTAAGAATGAAAATAGTAGCGTACTTTGGGCAGACTTTGAGCTAAAGGATTCTTGTATAGATGTCGCATTTCATCTTGTTGGTCAATATACTTATGTATTAGCTAAAAAGACCTTATCAGAAGAAAATTATGTTACAGGCTTATTTGTACTAAATGAAAAAGGAGACTTATTAGATCGTTTGGATGTGGCTGGAAGCTATAAGATAAGGGATGAGTTTACCAACGAGAAAGGAGAGGTTTTCTCTAGAATAGTTGATGTAAATATTCAAACTATGTATAACCCTTCTCAACAGTACTTTCGAGTTCAGACCTCTTCTAGATCTGAAATTGAAGCACTCAAACAAGTCGATAAAAAGATGGAAATGGTTAATTATGTATTTAATCAGGGGGAAAAGAAATTCCAATTTATCGATTAACTGTATTGTACACGATGCCAAAACTTATATACATACTTCCAGACAGACGAACAATTGATGTAGAATATTCGCTTACTCGTGATGATTGGGCAAAGGTGAATTATGAAGGAAACAAAATACATCAACTTAACGATCGTACAAGGCTAAAAGATGGAATCAATTTGGAAATTATCACAAATACAACGATTCAGCTACAATTAGTCCCTTTATGAATTATCTAATTCGACCTAAGGTGATGCTAGAAGGGAAAGAACTGTATGGAACGAATGATGGTGCTAGTCCAGAAACTAAGAAACAGACTGCAAAAAACATAGGAATATTAATTGCAGGAATTAATATTTTACTAGCTTTAGCCGCCATCTTGGGGGCAACTACCTCTGGTTTGGCTTGGTCTGCCTTGGCTTTTGGTGGTATCTATGCTATACTAAGTTTAGCCATAGATACTTATCTCAACAAAGCTTTATATGCTATTATTACATTGTTGTGTCTAGATTTATCCTTACAGTTTATCATCCCATTTGCCATGGGAACCTTTCCTAGTATCATTGCTGTAGCTGTTCGACTAATTTTCATTAAGTTCATGTGGGAGGCTATTCCTGCTGTGGACTATTTGAATGATCAGAAAATAAAAAATCAATAAGAGCATATCTAAAATTAATTATGTCCACCTACTTAAGTAGATAGCCACAATTAATTTGTATTTAATTCAATCAGCCTTTTTGCGCTGAACTTTGTTAAAAAGCCTCGTGATAGCTCTGCTATCCCTACGTTTTTCGCCTCGTCCAGCATCAAAAATTCTTGTGAATTATTATAAAATTAATTATGTCCACCTACTTACTATTCTGAAATTATATGAAAAAGATTATTTTAGGAGTTATTCTTTTATCTATTCTGATTTTTAATACTCTAAATCTAAGTGCGCAATTTGATCCAGCAGCAGGACAAGCAGGTTCTTTAGCTGTATATAAGGACTCTAGTATTTTTATTAATTGGGCAACTGCGGCAAGTATCGATTTGGGATATCAGAACATAAGTAATACGAGTTTAGGGCTTGTCAATACAGGTAATGCTAGTGCTACTTTGGGACAAGCTAATGGTGCTTCTGTTTTGAGTTTAGGAGATGGAGGTTCTGCTATTCTAACTTTTGAGTATCCTATTCGCAATGGGCAAGGCGCTGACTTTGCTGTCTTTGAGAATGCATTTAGTGATACTTTTTTGGAACTAGCTTTTGTAGAAGTTAGTTCTGATGGAACTAATTTTGTTCGTTTTCCTTCTATTTCTAATACAGATACTAGCACACAAATTGATGGTTTTGGTTTAGTAGATGCGAGTAAATTATACAATTTAGCAGGAAAATATAGAGTGAACTACGGTGTTCCCTTTGATTTAGAAGAGTTGAAAGATTCGAGCAATTTGGATGTAAATGCAATTACTCATGTCAGAATAATTGATGTAGTTGGCTCGATCGATCCTGATTTCGTGAGAAGGGATAGTCGGGGAGTCAAAATTAATGATCCTTGGCCAACTCCCTTTGCTTCTGGTGGGTTTGATTTAGATGCAGTGGGGGTAATTCATCAGAATATAAGCAGTACTGTTTCTAGATCTGTTTCTGCTCAAACGGCATTATTTTATCCCAACCCAGCCAAAAGTCAATCAACTCTACAAATCAACCAAGAGTTATCAGAAGGGACCTTAGTATCTCTTTACAC
>JAKVCT010000141.1:0-9833 GCA_022448995.1 Saprospiraceae bacterium | reverse complement strand
AAACAACTGATGCTTCCTGTATTAGCTCAGGGAATATATATTCTTAACTACCAATACAATGGTTTGACTTATCACCAATGGCTTCAGATTCAACCCTAGTTCTTTACTTATGTATGGACTATCTAAAAATAAGAAGATAATTGATAAGAGTTTAGGTATAAGTAGGGAGGTATAGTATTAAGTTATTTATCTAATGCTGAACCTCCCTAAACAACTTCGCCGCATAAAATAAAGAGTAACTGAGAAGTTATCTAATTTTAGTGTTGGAATTCTCTTCTTATAACTTCGATCATAGCATCTATCTTTTGTTTCTTAACAAAAGGTCTATGTACAATCATACTGATTTGCCTGATAGGTTCAGGCATTTCTATTGGGCGCGTTTTATCCTGTCTCCGTTTACTCATTATATTTACATAAAGCTCAGGAAGGAGTGTATACCCACCAAACTCATCAACAAGTCCTGTTAAGGTTGCAAAAGAGTTGGATCTCATTTCTAAACTACCAAAGTGATAAGATTTATCATTCAAACTACACAGAGAAGCAACCTGTTTGCTTAAGCAATGCCCTTCTTCTAATAGCCATATCTTACTTTTTTTAAGCTCATTAATACTTATGGATTTTTTATCTATATCAGTTATTCCATATACTTTTAGCGCTTCAGTGTAGAGCGGGTATTCATACATATCAGTATGAGAAACAGGAGTAGCTAGTACAGCTCCATCCAATTGATTCGTTTCTAAATCTGATAAGAGTTGATCAGTAGTTGCTTCTTTTACCTCCAATTTGACATCTGGATATTCTGACATAAAAATCTTGATAACAGAGGGGAGCAGTAGTGGGGCAACAGTAGGAATAACTCCCAAACGAAGTGTACCTGATAACTGTCCCTTGAGTACGGATTTCAACTGCTTTAATTGTTCCATATTATCTATAATTTCACGAGCAGCTTTCAAGACTTCTACACCTTGATCTGTTAGGAGTACCGGACTACGACTTCTATCAAATATCGTAATGTCAAGTTCGTCTTCTAACTTTCGGACCATTGTGCTAAGAGTTGCTTGGCTCACAAAACAGGTTTCAGCAGCCTTACCGAAATGCCCTTGTTCGTGCACCGCCAAAATATAATCTAATTGTCTAAAGTTCATGATTGATCTTATCTATGTTATTGATAGAAACTTTCGTTTTCTTCTATGGCACTCATGCCATACTTTTGTAAACGCAAAAGCAACCTATTAGTTTATACAAAAAAAGTTGCACAAATTTAAGCATTGATGAAGTAGAAACCATCAATTATTAAATAATTTCAAATAAAAAAAATATATGTCATACACAGGAAAGAAATTCCCTAATTTGTCAGTTAGTGCCATCAATGAGATGGGAGATGTTTTTGAGATTAACCTTCTAAAAAAAGCAATCAAAGAGAAAAAGAAAATCTTACTTTTCTGGTATCCAAAGGACTTTACATTTGTATGTCCAACAGAATTGCATGCTTTTCAGGAAGCACTAGGAGAGTTTGAGAAAAGAAATACTATCGTAATAGGGGCTTCTTGTGACTCTGCAGAAGTACATTTTGCTTGGTTGAATACAGCTAAAGATAACGGTGGTATCGAGGGTATTACTTATGATCTAATTGCAGATACAAATCGAAATCTTGCAAGTGTTTTAGATATATTAGATGGTAGTATCCAACATGATGAAGAACTAAATGCTCAGGTAATCTCTGGAGACAATGTATCTTATCGTGCAACTTATCTAATTGATGAAGAAGGAACTGTATTCCATGAAGGTGTTAACCATATGCCTCTTGGAAGAAATGTAAACGATTATCTTAGACTTATTGATGCCTATACACATGTTCAGGTTAAAGGTGAGGTTTGTCCAGCTAACTGGGAAACTGGTAAGGAAGCAATGGCTGCAGACCGTGAAGGTGTAATCAATTATCTAACACACAACTAGAATCATGCAAGAATTAAAAGAAGATACTTTAGCGAGTGTTATCAATGAACATAAGAAAGTTGTTGTTCAGTTTTCTGCAGGTTGGTGTGGAAACTGCCGAATTATGAAGCCAAAGTTCAAAAAGCTCTCTTCGTTGAACGAAGAAATCACTTTTGTAATGGTGGATGCAGAAAAAAATCCAGAGTCTAGAAAGCTTGCTCAAGTTGATAACCTACCCACATTTGCTACTTTTGTAGATGGTAAGTTGAAAGGACAAGTACAAACCAATAAGTTTGAAATTCTAAAAAAACTAGTTGATGAGGCTGCCAATAATTAAGCATTTTGTTCAGTTTATTGACGAAAATGATGAAGATTTTCTACTCGAAACTATCGCTACTCTTGAAGATTTGACTCTTTGTGATGCTCTAAAAGATCAAGAAATTGATGTCATTGGGGAATTGTTGAGTAATCTTTATGGAGCATTAGAGGTAGCTAATGATATAAAAGAAGGTACTTCAAAGCGTGATGCACTCAATGGATTTATGCAACGGGTGATTAAATCAATTGATCGATAGACAATAGTTCGTTGATTTTTAGTTTCACACAGTTAAACTAAACAAAAGGCAATTTATCGCCTAAAAACTACTCGAGTAGGCTTTATTAGTAAGCTAAGCTTCACATAGTGTTTAGCAAAGTTGAAATTTAAAAATCAACGAACTATTAATAGATTAATAACAAACCATAACTATCAATCCCATATTGACCAGTTACAATCTTAATGTATTTATGAAAAATATAAGGCATAAAACGTTTATTTCCAATGTTCTAGTTATTGGAAGTGGGGGGTGCAGGCTTGAGAGCTGCTATTGAGGCTAAAATGGCTGGAGTAGAAGTAACGGTTATAGGAAAGAAAAGAGAAGAAAAGGAGATGTTCATACAGTATTAGCTGCTGGAGGCATCAATGCTTCCTTTGGCAATGTTGATCCCAAAGATTCTTGGAAACAGCATTTTGCTGATACAATGATAGAGGGATATAACCTTGCTGAACCTAGAATGGTTGAGCTAATGGCAAAGGAAGCTCCTGATTTGGTGGAAGAAATCGATCAGTGGGGAGCTAATTTTGCAAAATTGGAGAATGGAAAGATTGATCAAAGATATTTTGGTGCGCATACTTACAGAAGAACTTGTTATTCTGGCGATTATACAGGAAGATCTATATTGAACGCCTTAATTAATAAGGCCAACGAACTGGAGATTCCAATATATGATTCACAGTATGTTACAGAGTTATTGGTACACAATAATCTGTGCTTTGGTGCTATGACCTTTAATATCAACAACGGAGAAAGAACTGTTTATTTGGCGGATTCTACTATTCTAGCTGCTGGTGGTCACACAAGAATATGGAGAAAGAGTTCTTCCAGAAGAAACGAGAATACTGGTGATGCATTTTATTTAGCATTAAAGGCAGGATGTACCATAAAAGACATGGAGCTTGTACAGTTTCATCCTACAGGTATGGTAGTCCCAGAAAAAATTGCGGGTACTTTGGTAACCGAAGCTGTAAGAGGTGAGGGAGGACACTTGATCAATGGAAAAGGAGAAAGATATATGTCAAAATACGACAAGGAACGTCTTGAGCTTTCTACGCGCGATCGAGTAGCCATGGCTAATTACCTTGAAATAGCAGAGGGTAGAGCTACCAAAAACGGAGGAGTATATCTTGATATTAGTCATCGATCCAAGGAGTTTATTATTGATAAACTGCCTAGAATGTACCGACAGTTTTTGGATACTCTAATGCTAGATATTTCTAAACAACCTATGGAGGTTGCACCTACGGCTCATTATTCTATGGGAGGAGTAATTGTCGATCCTGATACACACAAAACAGAAGTTGAGGGTCTCTATGCTGCAGGAGAATGCACTGCAGGCTTACATGGTGCTAATAGATTAGGAGGAAACTCTTTGGCTGAGATATTGATTTTTGGTAAGAGAGCTGGACAACACGCTTCTCAGCGTTCACTCTCCATGGATGTACAATATAGGTCAATTAAAGTTATTGATGCTGCACACAAAAAAATCGATTCTTTCCTGAAAAATGGAGATGAGGTTGCAAGACCTCTACAAAGAGAATTACGTAACATTATGTGGGAAAACTGTGGTGTAGTTAGATCGGAAGAAAAACTTGATGAAGGCCTTCGTAGAATACAAAAACTTAAGAAATCACTCCAATTACTTGATGTTAGGCCAGATTCTGAGGGATTTGAGGATTTAGTACTTGCTTTTGATTTGGAAGGATCAATTATGGCTGCTGAGTCAACCATACTAGGTGCCAAAGAACGAAAAGAAAGTAGAGGTGCACATCAGAGATCTGATTTTACAGAAACAGAGAAAAATCATGAAGTCAATTATACTCTAAGTCTCAACCCTGATGGCTCAATAGATGTAAAACCTAGAGCATTAACACCTTTGAGTGATGTTCAAAAGCTTCTGATTGATAGTACCAAAGAAATTGATGATTTCAAAGGTATGTTATTGGAATAACTAGAGTATTCAACTCTGGATTGTTAGAGCATGTCTAAAATTAGTGTAATTTTAGACATGCTTTTACTAAATAGAGTGTAATATAAAATTTTTATTTTTTTGGTGAAGGACTCAACGTAGTTAACGCCTTCGCTATAGATACTAAATATATCCATATATAGCGCAGACCGTTAGCTCTGCGCCAATAAAATATTCAGCTAATCAAATTATAAAAACTTATATTGTATTATATATAAATATATACACACTTACTTACTGAAATATATCATATGGTTTATGGTTATTTGGTAAAAATCCTAAGCACTTTCTAATACTAAATTCAGAAAGAGATGTCGTAATAAGAATAAGGTGGAGAAATTATTTCACAGATCAAGGCAGAAATCACGAAATGATCCCTAAAGCCAACCTTAGGGGTAACAAACTATCACGGAGCTATCTAATACAGATATATGGAATAAGAATGAGTCTTGACACAACAGGAATCACTGGATTTTGTATTGTCTGTTGCCATTCTACCATGAGCTACCAAACAATTTCCACGAATAACATAATATTATGACTGATTACTTCAATATAAAATCATACTTCACAGAAGAACAGGTACTTATCCAATCTACTATAAAAGACTGGGTCAATAAGTATGTCAAACCACATATTGGACACTATTACCAAAAGGGAATTCCTTTTCCCAATCTTGTTGAAAAACTTGCTGAAATAGGTGCTCTAGGACTAATCATTCCCGAAAAATATGGTGGTTTGGGTATGGATTTTCTATCTTATGGCCTTATGATGCAAGAATTAGAAAGAGGGGATACTTCATTACGTGTAATGAGCTCTATTCAGACCTCTTTAGTTATGTATGCTATCTACAAATATGGCTCTGAAGATCAGAAGTTAAGATATCTACCCAAGTTAGCCAGTGGAGAGTTGTCAAGTTCGTTTGGTTTGACTGAACCAAATTTTGGCTCCAATACTTCTTCCATGCATTGTCATTTCGAAGAGCAAGGAGATTTCATAAAAATCAATGGGAGTAAGATGTGGATTGGCAATTCCTCACAATGCGATATTGCAATGCTTTGGGCTAAAGGACCCAACAAAGAAGTGAGAGGTATTATTGTAGACAAAAATCTGATTACCAATTTTGAAACACATGAGTTCAAGGACAAGATGTCTTTTAAAGCTTCTGTTACAGGTGAGTTAATTTTTGAGAGTTCTTTACTTCCTAAAACACAAATACTTCCAGCAACTACAGGAATCAAAGATGCTTACGATTGTCTCAATATTGGTCGATACGCTGTAGCATGGGGCTGTATTGGTATTGCAATTGACTGTTACGAGACTGCTCTTCAGTACTCGCAAGAGAGAATTCAATTTGGTGATGCTATTGCAGCAAAACAGCTTGTTCAGAAGAAGCTTGCAGAAATGATAACAGAGATTACTAAAGCGCAATTGATGTGTTATCAACTTGGGGTACTTATGGATAAGGGGGAAGCTAATTATGCACAGATATCTATGGCCAAAAGGAATAATGTAACCATGGCACGATTTGTAGCAAGTGAGTCACGTCAGGTTTTGGGAGGAATGGGGATTTCCTCAGAATATCCTATCATGAGGCATCTAATGAATTTGGAAACCTTGATAACCTATCAAGGCACACACGAAATTCATCTCTTGATAACAGGTCGAGATATAACAGGTTTTGATGCAATTTAAATTATGAAGTAATTTGAATTGAGCTATTTGTTAATTCTTGAGAATTAACAAATAGCTCAATTACAAAATAAACGAGCCCTTCGGGGTTTTTTGATCACCTTTTGCGCAATGGCAAAAGATGAGAGAAAAAATATGCTTAATACTGAACCACGAAGTGCTCTGCGAAGCAAACCTCCCTATTTAGGTGTTCAAAACGGATCAAAGTTACAACTTCAAAAATTACTGATATAACCTCTAATACTTTGGCAGAAAACTAGATTGTTCGAGAGGATAGCATTAATTAATGTACTTTTATCAACTTTTTATCCAATGCATAGGTCAATTTCAAATCATTGCTTATGGCGAAAGTGGTCAATTGATACCATCCTTTTTTACATTGTTTAGGAATATGTAAGGGGTATTCTAAAATACCATTTTCTACTTCATGATCATCGTATTGAAACAGGATAGGGGAACTCGCTTTTCGTGCGGCTGTTGTGTGGATAGATGCAGGTATATATTTTTTTGGCGTGTAAGATATTGGAATAAATACTTTGTTAGGAATTAAATTCTCAACTACAGGAAAATCACATTCAAATTCTTGGCAACCATAAGTAATGGTATCGTAACTATAATCTTGTGCAAGATAAGAGTAGTTGAGAGGAATACTAGGGGTATTATCAAAATGAGTAAAATAATACTGTTTTCTTTCTAGAAGATAATGACTGTCAAGTGCAGGACGTTTTTGAGCATCTTCCAATGGTTCTAAAATGAATATCCCACGAATAGAAGGAGGATGTTCGTAGCGTACATAATCGGATTTGACATAAGTAGGAAACCTCACTTTAACCGGTTTATGATGGCCTCTTTTTATTCGTTTAGGAAGTTTTAGGTACTCGATGGATAGGGACGGCTGATGGTGTTGAATATGTATTGTTCCTTTTTTAGAAAACCAACGACCATCTATCATCGCATCTATATAGTAACAAAGTTGCCCTGTGTAGGCCTTTTTTATAGGCAATTTGCAGATTGTTTTTTTCTGTATTGGAATCCATTGGCTAAGCATGTTTTTGCCCTCTTTTTCTAAGCGAAATAATACTTGTATCGCTTCTTTTTTTCCATTAGCTATGCAAAAAGAAAGGCTATCGTTCATTGTTAGATTTGTATCTATATCCTCCACAAAAAAGGGAACACTACAATGAAGGCTATCCAACTGGTTGAAATCAAAATATCTAAAGTAGTGTTTTGAGCTTACTTCTTTTTGCAGCAGCGAGTCATAGCAACTAATTAGTAAAACATAATCTCCTTCTTTGAATTGATAAGAACTGATGTCAAATGTTTGCCTATTTTTTGAATCAAAGTTTGTTTCTAAGACTTTGTGTCCTAATTGGCATTCAGAGATAGCATATTCGTTGTAGTAAGCGGCATGATCAAAAATGCTATCATGCTGTATTTGATTCATGCTGAAGTTTGTTGGGCGTTTCCAAATAGGAATATGTTTGAATTGAGGGGGCGTTTGTACGCTGTAAATATCAATTTTTGTGGTATTAATGGTTTGTTTGTGTGAATTTATTTCTATCGGGATTTGATAATCTTTATGTGCCAATAACTCTAAGGGCATTGCTACATTGATATCGATAGAAGATTCTTGGATCCTAATCGTGCGCTCACAGCTATAGCTCGCATATTTGGGCTGTTTGTTGTAAAATGGACGTTTTATATCACAATGTAAATTAGGAAAATAGTAGCCATAATATGGGTGTGTTTTTGTAGCAGTTATCTTGGCAGTAATGGTATAGTAATATTCGGTATTGCTATTGTGAGCTTGATGTTGTTGGGCAACAAAAGGGATGAAAAATTGCTTATTGCTATTCAATTGTGTACCTCCTTCTTTTATTAGCTGTTTTTTAGGGGAATATTTAGGATAGAAAAAACGATTACGATCATAAGTGCCAGCATTCCAATCAAAATCTAAACGATCAGGAAAGGCTATGTTTTGTACTACACTATAATTGATTTGATAGTACTGCCACATAGAATCTGGAATACCAATAGCTTGGCCTTCTATAAGAATAGAATCATTGATATGATAATGTTTTTGAGGTGATTTTAGATAAAAATGAATAGGAGATTCACTGGGGTCTGGTATTACCTCGAAAGAAATAGCACCATAATGTTGCCTGTTTTTGTATGCTGGAAGTTCACTTAGTTTTAGACTCAAAATAGTATCGGTACCGACCAATTCTATATCGGTCACACGAAGTGTATATTTGCCAGGCATGTAATGACAATTGTCATAATATTCAGTGACTAAGCTGTAATTATCTACCTTGAATTCTTGACAACGGTAGACTTGATTGTTTTCATCAAAAAGACCAACTGTAATATAAATTTCGTATTGCATCGCTGCATAATAAGAATCTGTTTCCATTTCTAAATCAATTGTTTTGGGATTGAGAAAAGAAAAATAGTTTTGGTCGTTGCTTTCTCTCGCTATGCAGGCTATATGAATATTATCTCCATTTTTATAAACGGTTTTATCCAACATAAAATCAACTTTGGGATTGCCAAAAGGGAGTTTGTTGCCACTGGTTTGATCATAATGATATTTCTTTTGATAGGAGGTGGGGACATATTCATTCAAGACAAGTCTATTTTTGTCAGTGCTATCAATGGCGAGATTGGTCAGAGTACTAATATAAAATGGTTCTTGGCTATCGCTGTGCTCAAGCGAGCTATAAAGATCTTTACGAGCGATAGTAGCATGACCATTTTCGTCTAGTTTTCCTATGATTTGCCATTCAAAATACTGTTGAAAATTATCAGAATTGATAGCTGAATTTGCCAAATCTATTTTGTAGCCCCACAGATTCCAGTTTTTATAAGGTTTTCCTGTTGTAGCATTAACAAGATAAATGTATAAACTATCTAGATTATTATAGCGTAATGATCGTAATGGATTAACTTCAAAATAGGCGATTTCTGTCTTTCTTTTCTTTAGATGTTTGTAGTGATATTTGTATTGTATTTCTATTTTGTAATAAGAAGGAGTAGAAATAGGAGGTAAGGCAATCTCTGTATAGATTTCTTCATTAGTGTGCTTTTCTAAGATGATAGGGGGAGAATGATAAATGGTATCCATATTTTTTACTTGACTGTCTTTTTTGATATAGTACCATTGTCCAAGATAAAAATCCATATTATCAATACGATATATTTTATATTGAATGCTATCTACATTGGTATGTCGTAGCAATGCTTTGATAGGTTGATTTGGAGCTACTTTTTTTTCTAAAATAATCCCTACTTTTGGTGCATCTTTTGGGACTTGTGCAAAGCAATTATCCGTAAAAAATAATAAAAACAAAAGTAATATTAGATGTTTCAAAGTATAAAATTTTTAGGGAGTGATTTGAATCGTTCTTTGATCCAAAATAAAAGAAGGTTCTTTAGCATTATTCGCAGCAAAAATACTTAAAATGTACTTACCTGGTTCTACCTCTTCGGGCAGCATGATTTCGGCATGAAATATATTAGATCGATTCTCTTTTAGATCGCTGCGCTTTTAGATTTTTGATCGCTGCGCTTTTGGATTGTTTAGTAGTAAGTAAAATTTTGCTTTGCAAAATTTTTTGTTTTATGTCCCCATTCCTAAGTCT
>JAKVCT010000140.1 GCA_022448995.1 Saprospiraceae bacterium | reverse complement strand
TAGCTTCGCTGAGCCCTTCGGGGTTTTCGCCTCGTTCAGCATCAAAAACCCTGAAAGGCTCAACGAAGTTAAACCTTATGAATTATTATAAAATTAATTATGTCCACCTACTTAGTTTTTGAACAACTCTATTAGAGATTATCCTGAAGGGCTGCTAGTCAAGGATGCACAACTGAGTAAGTTATACTCTATATAGCTCCATTCGCAATAATCTCTATCCATAGTCCATAAGTTTTTATTTTTTTCTGCAGAAATTTCAAAAGCATTGCTTAGCTTCGCTGAATACTCACGAACTATTCTTTAGATAAACCAAATTATTTCAACAAATAACTCTAATAATCAATTATAATAGTTACAAACCATAATATTATAAAAAACCACTTTTATTATGCCTTTCATTTTTTCATTCGTATTTTTCATTATTGCTTTTCTTGTTTTTGGTTTTATTATCAGACAATTTTTTAAAGTATCAAAATTTAGTAATAAAATCTTCTCCATTGCAGAGAAAGAACTAGACAAACGATTAGAACAGGCTCAAAACCCCACCCAGCACAAGAATCCTCCTATGGTCAAATCTTATGATTGTCCACATTGCAAGGGACATATTGACAAGTTGAATGATATTTCGCCAAGTGGGGACACGAAATGTACTTTTTGTAATAAATGGTTTAATGTTTACCAACAGCATTAAACTCTCAGAATTATGATATACACAGCTTAATCTTAATAAAATGTGCTGTTCAAAACTTAATAGCCGATCTAAGTATTGTAATTCATTGATTTTTCTCAAAAAATCAACAAATATCTTTTAGCTATAATGAGCACTGCATGGTTTTAATAATTCATAATCAGATTTCTACAGAACCACACTCATTTTATATATACTTTTAATTATTAGTTAGTTACAAACCCTAAAAGGCTCAGTAAAGCTAAAAATTAACAGACTAAGGTAAGTAGCTGCTTAGATTTTTCAACAACTTCTACTATAAATACTATATACAGAATGACAACACAAACCAATATAGAAAATAGAGGATGGAGAGAACACCTGTATCACTTCATTGACAATGAAGAAGAACAAAACTTTGGTAGTCAACTTTTTGAAGTTTTCATTACTGTATTGATTCTTCTAAGTATCATCTCCATTATCTTAGAATCTTTTGAATCTCTTAGAGAAGGTAATTTTGCTTATTTTCAGTTACTCAACACTAGCGGAGAATTAGAGATGCAAAGAGTAAAAATTGTAGATGGATATGGCGAGCTCTTTGATTTGTTTGAAAATATCACCCTAATCATTTTTGCCTTAGAATATATTGCAAGAATCATCACTGCTGATTTTAAATACAAAGAAGAGGTAAGCTCCCCTTGGCAGGGAGCAAAACGTTTTATCAAATCAGGTAGTGGTATTGTTGATCTAGTCGCTATTTCACCACTTGTTTTTGTTTTGTCTGATATTGATTTTCGATTTATTCGAGTACTCAAAATCTCACGTCTATTTCGCGTTTTCAAGCTAAGTACGCTAACTCGTTCTATTGTAATTGTAGGAGACGTTTTTGTAGAAAAAGCTGGCGAATTAGGGATTACTATGTTTGTAACCTTTGTACTTTTATTGGTTTCTGCAACCTTGATGTGGTATGTAGAAGGTGATGCACAACCTGAGGTCTTCCCTAATATTATTGCTACGTTTTGGTGGGCAATTGCTACACTAACAACAGTAGGTTATGGTGATGTATTTCCCATTACTGCTGGTGGGAAGGTTCTATCAGGAGTCATTGCGATTTTGGGTATTGGTATGGTGGCATTACCTGCAGGTATCTTAAGTTCTGCATTTATTGAAAAGTTAGAAGATCCCAATGCATCTAATAGTGGAGAAGAGGCACAAGAAGATGAAAAAGATGCAGATACTCTTATCCAAGAAGAAAAAATCGCAAATGAACAACAAGAAGAAATTGTAGTAAATCAACAGACAGATAAAATACTTGATTCTAAAGAAAAGAGTGGACAAGAAAGCATCAATGAGGATACTACTGTAACTGATCCTCCTCTGAAAATTTCAGAATCAAAACAGGTAAAATTATTAGATGATGACAAGGATAAATTAACAGTTACTTCTGTTTCTAGTTATCAACAACATATTTTGAATACAAACTGTATCCATGACTTAGGAAAACCGTTTGTATACTGTCCATATTGTGGTAAAAAACTAGAGGAAGGGCATAAGCACTAATACAGATCGTTCAAGACCAAAATACTTTCCTTTAGTCAAATGACCATTTCATGAACTCAGACGACCGTTTCGTGAATTGGAGCTTGTACAATGCAAAAAAGATCCCTATCATTGTAATGTAATCAAATGAAAACGTTTCCGAAAAGATTCCGAAAATAGAACACGCCAAAAAACTACACAAATGAGAATATTTCTTGACTTATGATTTAATTAGATTAAAAATAATGTTCTCGAACATTTCCATGACCTAAGGAAAGAGGCTACCCTGTACAGGATAGCTTCTTTTATTTTTATACAGTTGATCATGATCACTCGCAAATTCTGAAACCTAACAGCTGTTTCTTATATTTTTCGTAATCATCTCGATAGAGTTTAAAATAATAGGTTGTTCCACTTGGACAGCTACAGGCCCCACAATGATCTTGGCAGTCATAACTTTCTAATACTTTGATTATCTTAATTTTCTGAAAAATAGCTTCGTTTGCACTCCCATACATTGGATCACAGCTCGTTGGGCTATAACTTACCCAGCTGTAACGACTTGGATTATCATCCTGAATTACAGCGATTTGTGGACAGTTTTCTCCATTTACCTTTCCAATCACATAAGTTACAGTTGCATCTCCTTGTCGTTCTACTATTTTTTTATCCTGTGCATAAAGATGATTGCCCATCAAAAAGTACACAAGAGAAATTAAAATCCATTTCATTTTACTAATTTTTTAAAGGTTTACACTCCATAATAGTTCATCGATCCTTGACTCTAGGTGACATCTCCACTGACTTCCTTTCATTAACTACTTATTGGTACTGATCTTTTAGATTACAAAAAAGTAAATTTGGTTGTATACCCTAAAAAATATTTTTTTATAATCTTCCATTTTTAAAAGCAAAAAGTGTAAATTGAAGCTAAAATACAATTCATTCAATCACCAAATATTTAATACATTACTTAATATGAGTTTCAAAGGGAAAACAGTATTTATTACAGGCGCAAGCCGAGGAATTGGAAAGGCAATTGGCTTACGATTAGCCAAAGAAGGTGCAAATATTGTGATTGCAGCCAAGACTGCTGAACCACATCCACGTCTACCGGGCACTATTTATACCGCAGCTGAAGAGATGGAAAAAGCAGGAGGTCAAGCCTTGCCTGTAGTTGTAGATATCCGATCAGAAGAGCTTGTTCAAGCTGCAGTAGATCAAGCTGTTGAAAAATTTGGTGGTATAGATATCTTAATTAATAATGCGAGTGCCATTAAGCTATTGCCAACAGAGCATCTACCCATGAAACGTTATGATCTAATGCATTCTGTTAATGCACGAGGTACATTCATGACGACTAAATTATGCTTACCACATTTGAGAAAAGGTAATAATCCACATGTACTGAACTTGTCTCCTCCCCTAAATATGGATCCCAAATGGTTTGGTGGATTTGTAGCTTATACTATGGCAAAGTACGGAATGAGTATGTGTGTCTTGGGACATTCTGAGGAGTTTAAAGAATATGGTATTGGTGTTAATGCATTGTGGCCAAGAACATCTATTGATACAGCTGCAGTACGCAATGAGTTGGGTGGTGAGTCTATGGCTAAACAGTCTAGAACAGTGGATATTGTTGCTGATGCTGCTTATTATATTCTTTCTAGAGATTCTAAGTCTTGTACAGGAAATTTCTTCATTGACGATGATGTACTTGCAGAAGAAGGTATCACGGATTTAGAACAATATGCAGTTACACCAGGTGCTGAATTAATGCCTGATTTCTTTATTTAAAGAAATAACAGAATTAAACTATATTCGAAGTTAATTGACTGTTTTGATTCTAACTTTGTTCAAAATAACGACAAAAAGATTCGATTAAAAATGGTTAACTATTTATGTTACAGAGTATTAAGTTAAAGTACTTCACAGAGACTTAAGTATGGATCTATTTTTGAACTAATTCATGCTTGGTATTTAATAGTTATCTCACACAAATCTATATCATTTATGATTAATTTAATTTTAGGAATTGGAGCTTTTACATTCCTCTCTTTTGGTACACCTATGAATAATACAGCGGAAGAAGTTGCTCAGAAGACTTGTGATTGTGCTAGTGAAGCTGGCTTGGCAGAATCATATCAAGCTTACCTTCAGAATAAAACTGCAGAAAATGGACAAGCAACTCAGCTAGCATTGAACGAAATGGTACGCTGCTTGGGTGGAAAACAAGGGATGGAAGAACTAAAAGGTGGAAGAACAGGTGCCGCGCTCAAACAGTTTGAAGCTGATACAAAAAAAGCATTACAAAAGCGTTGTAGTGATGTTGCTGCTCTCATCTACCCAGAATAAAGAGCTCAATCTTCGAATCCCAAAAGCTGTCTCATGACGATAGTTTATAAAAAATGAAGCCTGTTTTTTAGGGCTTCATTTTTTTATTAGTATCAAACTCTATTTTTTAGCTTAATATATTTTAAAACAACTTCGCTTAATAATTCCAATCAAATTTACTAAAACAGTCAGATTAAGTCGTGACTACTTCAGCTAAACTCATTTTCTTACTCATAACCAATCTCTCAACTTGAAATTAAACTCAAAAGAACAGCAAAATCTATTGCAGTTATTGGGATCTAATCTCCCTGATAATTTACATATAGCATTTAATATTCTCAGTAATTTAGATGGAGAACAGCTTCAACCTTTTGTTTATGAGCTTTTTGTTTTGCATGCATTAGCTTTAGAGCAAACTCATGGTCCTAATGATCTAAAACTTGATAAGGAACTTAGCTCCATGCTCTTTCTAAAAGGAAGAACAGTGACTACATGTCTACTCCAAAAAATCCCAAATCCTGCGATTCATAAAAGTTTAGATAGGAATTACAGAAATTATATTTTATGGGACATAAGATACCCAAAGAAGTTGGAGAAAATAGCGACTGGATTGCAACTAAATCCACTTCCATTAGCACAAGCATTTTATAAAAAGACAGGACTCTGCTTAAATTATTTATTAGAAAACATTGAGGACGAAACTATTATCTGTCCGATTATAGAATCATTCATCTATAATGACAATTTGATTCTGGAGGGAAAACATCTTAGATTTTTCCCCAAAATTCTATTCAAATATACCAAGCTAGAGTCAATTAATCTGAATGATAACCATATTGCTAAAATTCCTAAAGAGATTGAAAATTTCACCAATCTGAAACATCTCTTTATCAGGAGGAATATGCTCACTAATATCCATCCAAATATCCAAAAATTAAAAAAGCTAAGGTATATAGATTTATATTCTTCTTCTCGGCAGTATGTAGATTTTGATCTTCCTACTAAAGCACTTTTAGAGCAACTAAATCATATACATCTCAATTATTACCTAAATTTACCTAAAGGTGCACCACATCCACCTACTTACGAGGGAGTTTAAATAAAAAAATAAACCCTCTCTACAGAAGATTTATCTTTCTCTTAAAATTGCAGGTCAATATCACATACAAGACATTGATTATCTAGATTTTATCCCCATCCATTTTGGATATAAAGAGTATGATTTTTTTGGCTTTTTTGAAGGACCTTTCAAAGCAGCCTTACGCTTAGCTTCAATATCTTTCTTATTATCACCAGTTGTTTTATGCGCATTATTTGGATTATGTGCATTTGTTCTTGAATTATGTGCACTGTTATATGCAGGACAAACAGGACCTTTATGACAAGAACCTAAGGTAAACAGAGATAAAGCAGATAAAGTTAATATATATTTTAGTTGTTTCATTATGCTTGAATATTTGTAAGTGTATTTGGATCAATTAATATATAGAATTAAGATAGAAAATGCAAATACTTAACGGATATTAACATTGATCCTTAAGTATCAATTATCTATTGATTAATCAGGTTTATTCAAGTAGCTTTAATAACATATAACTTTTCACACAAAAGGTAATCTAATTATTCAACTTATTCTGCTAATATTTTTTCTAAATGGGGACGAACCTCCATATAAGTATAAGTAGCATCCCAGTCACTTGCTCCAATAAAAACCTTACGAATCATTCCTTTTTGATCGATCAAATAAGTAGTTGGATATGAAGAAACTTTATACTTTTTACCCCAAACACTTCCATCAGCTACCACAGGATAATTGATATTTTTCTCTTTAACAAATGCACCTAGTTTCGACTCAGGATCTGTAGAAACTGCAATTAGTTCTAAGCCTTTGGCAGCATAATCTTCTTTCAGCTTCTTCAAGCTAGCTACTTCAGTGATACAAGGAGCACAAGCCATAAACCAGAAGTTCAATAGAACTACTTTTCCTTTCAAGCTTGCATTGGTATATTTTTTACCCTCCAAATCCGTCAATTCAAAAGCAGGTGCTTGTTTTCCTTCAAAAGCATTAGCTTTTCGATCCAAGTACTGCTGAAACTCTTCCTCTCCGCTCAAGCGTTGATTTGATTCATCACTACCTCCAATTTGCTTCTTGGGTTGGCAAGCTAAAACCAATAAACCTAAACCCAATATGAATATTAAACTCTGTACTTTCATTCTTAAATTAATAATTAAAAAATTAGCATTGAGCTCACTCACAATGCTGATGAATCTGTCATCCCTTCAGGACTCCTATTTTATATTCAATAATTACACTTAGTAAGCCAAATATCATGCTTAGAGCATTGAGCTCACTCACAATGCTGATGAATCTGTCATCCCTTCAGGACTCCTATTTTAATAATATGTAGTATGACACTAATAATTTAATGTTCAAAACTCATGAAAAAAGTCAACCTATTTTAGGTAATGACATACAGCAACTCTTCATTTTTAGCTGCACTGAGAACTTCGTGGTTCATTATTAACTTTTAATTTTTCAACCGATGTCTCCACTCTGCTACTAACAACACCATTCTGTTATAACTACGAATACCCTCCTGCACACCTTGGGTTTTCAAATAAGCATTATAAACCTGTGCTGTATTAAAAAAGTCAGGATATTGATCATTATTCGTATAGATAGCATCTAAATCCTTATCCACTGTCAACGGAATTGTTGCACGAATTTTCTTGTATAAATCTTTATCCATCCTACGCAATTCCGAAAACACATAACGCCAATAAGTCAAATATCCCACATATTGAATAGCAGGATCTTCAGCGGTTACACAAGCAACAAATCCCCAAAAATTGCAGACAGCCTCGTCACCAAAGCCATACCCATGTGCCAATTCGTGTGCTGTAGTAAACGGTTTTTGTAGAATATGTAATCCAGCATCTATATGTCCCTCACCTGTGAAAGGCATATATATCCCAGAAGCCTGAAAACCCAATAAAACACCTTTGGGATACAAAAAGCGTCCACGTACACAGCCCACTGTAGGATAATTATTATCTTCCAAAGACTTCACTAAAAGCTCACGCATTGCACCCTCCACGTCTTTAGGAAAGAAACTTTGATCTAAAGCAGAAGTATCCGCATTAGGGATAGTCGCACGCAAATTTGCACATTTATTCATAATCCAAATTGCCTCTTTTTCGATTTCTTCTGTGGTCATTGGTGCAGCTTTCAGTTTGAGTTGTTGCTCCAGTGGTACACGCTGATAATTATAAGCCCACATAAAGAAGAACAGAAAGATAAACATACACAAAAATGCAACTAGCGAAAAAACTTGATCTATAATAAATTTAATTATACCCCATTCTATTGCTCCCTTACTTTTCAAGTAGATATACCTCCCTATTCCCCAAATTCCATATAAAAACTTGTAGACTAAGTAGGCAAATAATAAGTAAATAGTTGCAAAAGGTAAATATCCTAAGGTATAATCAATCACTAGTCGAATCCCCAAAAATAATCCTCTTGAATATAGCGTTTCACACAATTGAGGAGAATAACTAAACAATACCCTCAAGGTAATAGCTAATATAGCCAAGGCAACCCATAGCCATCGCGTATCTAATGCTCTACCTGCAAATCTAATAGTAGACTTCTTTCGCATGGAATTCTATTGTTTAATCGTGAAGTAATAACACTTGTTTAAGGAAGAGGATAAAGAAAGTCACAAAAATATTCAATTAAAATACTTAAAAATTTATATTATACAGTAATTATTGAGCTATAGTCCGCAAAAGTTCCATAAAAGTCTCTGCGAAGCAAACCCCAAAGGGCTCAGTGAAACTAAAAATACACGAACTATCGTATAATAAATAGATAGCCTTTGAGGATTTATTAAAAAGTATAAAAAATCATGGACTACTAAAGGTTATTCAAGATGCCTCTAAGATTTATGGAAATCTGCCAAAACATTTTGAAAAATAATAGTAGTTTTGATTAAGTTTTTCATTCATTGAATCCAAGACCCTATGATTTATCTTGTTTGCAAATCTATACTTTTAGGCTTCATTTGGGGAGGTTCTTTCCTCCTAATTGCCTCCTATGCGATTCACATCTTTCCACTACCTGCCTTCTATGGTCTTAGAGATTGGATCTTGCGTTGGATTGATCGACGATTTAAGTACAAGCTGGAAGCACGCCAACGTTGGAGTACGCGTTTAGGAGTATTTTCTATACTCTTAGTTATAGGATTGTGGTTGAGCCTAATTGGTCTATATGCTTATGGTCTTTATGGCCTAATGGATTCCTATGTCCCAGATGCTGCCCAAGCTAATTTTGGACTCAATTATGGAGTTGCAGTTGCACCAACAAGTTTGTGGATGTTATGGAAAATGATCAAAACCTTGTGGTCAAAAGGAGAAGAGAAGCAAAAAAGCAAATTGCTAAAAGCTGCCTTAGAAGATGATGATAGGTCATTGATACAGCAAATAATCCAATAGGTATTTTAAGTAATAGTCCAAATGTTCTTGTAGTTATCTTTGGCTAATTTTAAGCCAACGAACTATTATTAACAAGCTGCCAAAATCACCAGTTTGTATTTATATTGTAAAGTACCAGTGCTAAAACGCCTTAGCTAAAATCTTTTTCATCAAAATATTTCAAAATCTTCTGTTTGAAAACCATAGGATTAAAAGGCTTAGTAATGTGGTCATTCATACCTGCATTAGATACACGGTCCCTTTCTTCCTTGAGTGCAGAAGCTGTCAAAGCAACAATAGGTATATTTTGATAATGTTCCCCAGGTAATTCTCTGATTGCCTTACTAGCCTCATAACCGTTCATCACAGGCATCTGAATATCCATAAGTACCAAGTCAAAATGCTGTTGCTGAATCATATCTAATGCCTCTTGACCATCTTTTGCCCAAGCGTAATCAATCTGCCAATGTTTTAAGAAACGAGTAACCACCAACATATTGATCTTATTATCCTCTACCAATAAGATTCGTTTATTGGTAGGAACTGCTTCTGAAGATAAGAGTTTAACCTCTTTTTGAGTAGCTTTGGGCTCTACTTTATCCTTATAATTGCTCCCTTTTTTAAGATTTAGTGTAAAGTAAAAGTTAGACCCCAAACCATATTCACTTTCTAGATAAATATCTGAGTTTTTTAACTCTAAAAGACGCTTGGTAATTGCCAAGCCAAGGCCTGTTCCACCATATCTTCGGCTAATATCTGACCGAGCCTGTGTAAATAATTCAAAAATTTGTTTTTGTTTATCTTCGGAGACCCCAATTCCAGTATCAATTACCGAAAAACGGATATTGACACTATACTCATCTTCATCTACTAATTCAGAACGCAAGACAATTCCACCCTCTTCCGTAAACTTGAGTGCATTACTTGTTAGATTATATAAGATTTGAGTCAATCGAGTAGGATCTCCAACTAAATGAGATTGAATTTTTTTGTCTGTTTCCAAACGGAAAAAGATTCCCTTAGTTCTTGCTCCAATCTTGGTAGTATACTCCAAGCCTGCCAAGATCTCATAGATATCAAACTCTAATTCCTCCAATTCGATCTTTTGAAATTCAATCTTATTGTAATCTAGAATATCATTGATGATTGCTAATAAATGACTTGCCGATGATTTCAAAATCCCCAAATCCTTAATTTGTTCTTTCTTTGGAGAATCTTCCAAGAGTAAATTCTTAATCCCAATCACTGCATTCATAGGAGTTCTTAACTCATGGGACATGATAGAAAGAAATTCTGCTTTGGCTTTGGAATTTTTCTCAGCTAACTCCTTTGCTTTGAGCAATTCTTGCTCTCGATCTAGTAGATTTCGAGTACGACGCCCTACTTCTTTTTCTAGCTTTACCTTAGAACGTTGCAAGTAATTCACCCTCCAACGAAAATACAAATACACCAATACGATAATGCAAAAGACTATTGCGATCCAAAATTCTCCCATCAAATAGATAGGTGGGTTCATGACCACCTTCAAGCGAATCCGATCAACGAGCCATTTTCCGTTCTCTCCCTGTGCTTTGATCTCTAAAGTATGTGTACCATATGGTAAACGATGTATACGTATAAAGTTTTCTTCTATGTAAGTCCATTCCTCTCCAAGGTTACTAAACTTATAAGCATACTTATTATAAGGCGTTGCCCAATAATTCAGCAATGAAAAACTTAGATAAAACGAGTGATTACTCTCATTTAATGTGATTTCTTGGCTTTTGACAAGTTCAGAGGTCTTTTCCTCGTACTTTCCCTCCGATCCATTCAATAATCGAAAACTCGTAATTTGTAACTTAGTATCTTCTTTATCCGAAAAAGAGTGCAGCTGTTTTGGATAAAAAGCATTCACCCCGTTGAGCCCTCCCATGTATAACTTACCGTCAGCTGCTTGATAATGTGAATATGCATTAAATTCTTCATGAGACAAGCCATCTCGAGGAAAATATACATTCACCAATTCATTCTCTTTATAAAAATTCATCAATCCATAATTACTACTCAGCCACAACGAATTATAATCATCCTCATATACAGCATAAATTATATTATTAGATAAACCATTGCTAATAGTATACTCATCATGCAGCTCTACATCGTGTGGAGACCATTTTAATAAACCTCCTCCTCTAGTTCCCAACCAAAAAACACCTTGTTTATCAATATGTATATCTAGAATCTCATCATGTGCCAAATAATAATCTCCTTTCCCTTCCTTATGAAAATGCTCAATTGATTTAGATTTGGGATTATAAGCAAAAATTCCATTCTCTGTTCCCATCCATAAGGCACCGCTATACTCTACGATCTTATCAATACATTGTTCATTGAGCAGATCAATATTCTCTTTCACCAGCACTTGTCGTGTTTTATCTACCTGATACAATCCACGATTAGTGCCTATCCAAATACGGTTTTCGTCATCCTCATAAAAAGATTGAGTAGGTTGGAAAGGTTGTTCAGGTAAGGGAATTCCTTCAAATTCTTCATACGCATAGTACAAAAACTGCTCTGAATCCTGATTGTAACACTCTACATAATTACTTTCAGCACCAAACCATAGGTCACCATTTTTTGCTTCTTCAGCAAAAAGAATATTTCTCAGCTTCCCACTAAACTCTGTAATTGTCCCTAAAGAATCAATTACCCAACGTCCACGATATGTACCTATATGTAGGTTACCTTTTTTATCATGAATAATTCCACGTGTACTATACTTGGGCACTTGAGAGTTTGGAGTGGCTAGATATTTTTGAAAAGCGTTGGGAACCAAACGAATAATATAAATACCATTGGTAGTTCCCACTAAGACAACATTAGAGCTGTTCCAGTAGACTTCATTGATCAAGATATCCTCAAAATGCTCTTTTAAGTCATAAACCAGTCCCTGTTTAGCATCAAAAATCAGACAATTTTTGCTGTAAGGCTCACTGAACCAAACTTTATCATCCCAAGGAGAATGCACAAAGTTGTTCACAGGAAATTCATAATCAAAAGAAATATTTTTACCAAAAGAAGAAGAATCTAAAACATTAAACTCTAATTCTTGATTGCGTCCCTTGACAAAGGCATTTCCTTCCTTGACATATCCCCAAAGTTTTTGTCTAGATCCACTTCCTGCCAAAAAAATCCGCTTTGGAAAATTATGCTTACTGATGATCGTCCCACTAATATCCAACTCAATCAAATTCTTATCCTGTGCAATCCAAACAGTCTGCCCATCCCTACTTTCTACTACACTACTCCAATATTTATCATTATTGTCTATCTGTGAAA
>JAKVCT010000014.1 GCA_022448995.1 Saprospiraceae bacterium | reverse complement strand
TTTCAGGGTTCCCTCGCAACAAAGAAAAAATAAAATCCAAAATTTTATTGGGTTCTATTTTTCGAAACTTGCCTTTTGAGACAGCCCCATTTTATTTTTAGCTATATTATTCATTCGCCTAATCTACCTGAGATTTCATCAAGCTTTGTGCAGGAACACAATTCTTCACTGGATTAGCATACATCTGTAGCCAATATTGCATAGCTTCTTCATTAAAAACATCTTCTTTCTCTAATCTCTCTTGGCTAAGCGCCTGAAACGCTTCTTTGTCTGCCAAGGTATAATGAGCTTTATATTTATGCTCTTTATATAGAAGATCATGAGCAATATAGTTGTTCTTTGACAAACGATAATTCTTATAAATCTGCTGATCAATATACCTTGCTAACTGATCAAAAACCTGCTTAGGTTTTAACTCTGTGGAGCCCTCGAGTACCTGAGCTATATCAATAACATCACCAAAACCAAAATGGATACTTCCTACGGGATCTTCCAAGCTCGAGTTCATTGCAAAAAGATCATCCTCCAGACTTTTCTTATAGCCCTTCGCTCCTTTTTTAAGCATGAGTTCCTTGACCTTACTAGCCCCACAAGGCTCTATTTCATAAGAAATAGACAAGGGTACAATTTTAAGTGTATTGAATCCTTTTATTAGATCTTTAGAAGGATTGCTCATATTCAACATTTTTAGTACAGGTGCTTGTGTTTGGTCACAACCATCTTTGGTACGTCCTTCACGTTGTGCAATCCAGATAGAGGTATTTTGTTCGGTAACGGTATGTCGAATATAATGAGAGAGTTGCTGAGAAGCCAACAATAATTGCTTAATCGGTAAATTCCGCTTGACGATAAATGCTCTATTTGCTTTTACAACATGTCGAATCCAAGGAAAAATCAGCAGATTGCTACCGATAGCAATTTCTGTAGTATTGAGACCATTATCACTCATCAATAAGTTTAAAAAAGCAGCATCTGTAACAATATCTCTATGGTTAGAAACAAAAACATAAGCAGTGTTTGGATCTAATTTCTCTACACCACTCGTACTAATTCCATTTGTATTCTTTTTGATAAGAATATTGAGCAAGGGGATCATAATCTGAGACTGAATCTCTTCAATAGTAGAAATCTTAGCCAGAGTAGATCGTATCCACTGTACTGATTTTTCTTGTTTCAGTAAGTCATGAAGACCCTTGTCAAAACGTTTGTCAGATAAAAGTACTTCTAGTACTTTTTTGATTTCGTGGTTGCGGTAAGGTCTTATATCTTCAAAGTTCATAAGCAAATAGCATTTGTATTTCTTGCGATTATAGCAGTGTTCTTATGCTTGATTTTAATTAAATTCAATATCGAGTTGTCTCTACACAACTTTTCATTGTACGAATGTACATAGAATAATTATAAAATCATCACTTCAGATAGTATACTATATCTTTAGTAATAGTTTATTTACTAACAACAGTGTACTAAGAATAAATCCACTATCAAAAAAAATGACTTTTTTCTAATTGAAAATCATGATAATCATTTCCTAACGGTGACCAAATAATAAGCTTCCTACACGCACCATGGTACTCCCTTCCTGAATGGCTAATTCATAATCACCAGACATACCCATAGAACATTCTTTGAAAGCAGGTTCTTGACTAAAGAATTCAGTTTGTAAACTATCAAAATAGCTTTTTAATGTTTTGAATTCTTGCTGAATTTGCACTTGATCACTCACAAAAGAAGCCATGCCCATTACACCACAAATACGAACATTTTGCATGCTTTGGTAAGCATCGGACTTGAGTAAGGATTGAGCTTCCTCGATAGATAATCCAAATTTACTTTCCTCTGTAGCAATATGAAACTGGAGTAAGCAATCAATTATACGATCATGCTTTTGAGCTTGCTTGTTGATTTCCTCCAATAAGCGCAAACTATCCACCGAATGAATGAGGCTAATAAAGGGGGCTATATATTTTATTTTATTCCGCTGCAGATGACCTATGGCATGCCATTGTATATCCTTGGGAAGCGCAGCTTGTTTCTCAACGAGTTCTTGAACTCTATTCTCTCCAAAAACACGTTGTCCTTCTTGATATAGAACCAAAATATCTTCTTGAGGCTTGGTTTTGGAAACTGCTACCAAGCAGACCTTTTGTTCTAGAAGTTTCTCTGCAATCGATTTGTATGTATTGATATCTGGCATAGCTATAATTAAGATTTTAGTAAAAAAGGTGAAAATTAGACTGTAACCTTTTACGGGATTTGACTTATGAGTGTAAAAGAAACAAAATCTAATAAAAAATCCATCTCAATCTATAAATATAGTCGATGATTTTTTGCAGATAATTGGTAACCAATTATTAAAAAATATGTTTTTTGGCTTTTTATTGCGTTTAGCCTTTCGGCTTGCAAAAAAACAAAAAGTCATCGACTATCAATAATAAAAGACATGAATAAATTATTTTTGCTCAGCTTATTGTTTGTTGGATCTATCTCTGCAACTTTTGCACAAAGTACCATACAAACCTCCATATACTTTAACTCAGGAAAGGCAAATTTGGATCAAACAGATTTGAATAACTTGGAAGATTTTGTTCAAAAACTCAATATACTTGGGGATTATGACTTAGATATTAAAGCGTACACTGATGATGTGGGAAGCATAGAATATAATAAAAAATTAGCTGCGCGTCGTGCTAATTCTATCCAAGAATTCTTGGGAACCAAGGAATTAGAAACAACTAAAACAAGTGTAGAAGGAATTGGAGAAATTGCCCTTTTAGGTGATTTAACAGTAAAAGATGAACGCCAACAAAACCGTAGAGTAGATATTGTAGCTACTCCGTTCCAACCTCAAAGTTTAGAAGAGTTTTATAGCTATTTTTCTAAGCGTAACCAGACTAGATATTATATCAATCCCAATAGAGATACCATCATTGAAGGTGCTAAAGGAACTATGATTTTTATTCCTGCTCAGAGTTTTCAGTTGAAAGGTGGAGGAGATGTAGCAAGCAGCCAAGTAGAAATCATGTTGGAAGAAGCTTACACATATCAAGATATGTTATTAGCTAACTTAGGAACCATTTCTAATGGTGAAATGCTAGAAACAGGTGGAATGATCTACTTGGAGGGGCGAACTAAGGATGGACAAGAATTGGAAATCAAAGAAGGGGAAAGCCTAAGAATTACAATGCCATCAGAAAAGCCTTTGGCTAAAGATATGCAACTATTTGTAGCGGATCGCCCACATGGTGAAACGGCCGAAGAAATTAACTGGAATGCAACGAATGAGCCTTTTGAATCATCTTATGATGAAGATCCTCCTGTCTTTGCTTTTGCTGAGACTGGATTGACAAATATTGATAGAATTGAGCCTTTAGCATTACCTACTTGGAGAGGTAAACCGGAAAAATTGGTAAAACCAACCCCTCCAACGGAACCAAGATATAGAAGCGAAGAGTTATTGACAGAAGAAAGAATCCGTGAATTATACAAGAAAAGAAAAGGAGAATCTGACAAGGCTTATGAAACTAGAATTGCTGAAAAGGTAGCTAAAGCGCCTCAAAAACAGCAAAAAAATATTGAGGTTAACCAAAGAGCAAAGGAGAAGTATGAAGCTAATATTGCAGCTTATGAAGCAGCATTGGCAAAATATAATAATGATGTTCTTGCACAAGCAAGTTACTTAGAAGATTTGGATAGCACACGTTCTTATATCTTTTATAATAGAGGAGAGGTAAGCTCATGGTTAGAAAAATTCAATTGGGCAAAAGGAAGCTTGATTGGTAAAATGGCAAGAGTAGTTAAGAGAACGGATCGTTTGGAAGATTATAAAGATTACTTGATTCAAGAGTGTGTTCGTTTGGGACTAACTGAGGAAGCACAACGTGTTAGAGCAATCCAATTTGAAGAAGAAGCACGTTTCTTGAAAAAAGTAGTAGGTCGATTTGCAAGATGTGGACGTACCAATACGGATTTGTACAAAGATAAAGCAGCTGGGTATGTAAAAATTCTTAATGAACATCTGAAAATGCAAGAACCTGAAAATTTACAAATATTTGGTATGAATCCTAAGCGTAGAAGTGTAGAACGTTTGTATAATTGTGTATCTAGTTTGGAAGATTCTAGAAACCTATTTAATAGAATTATTGATAACTATAATGAGGTTTTAGAAACAAGCAATTTCTATGAGAAAGCAAAGGAGTTAGATGAGTTGTGTCAAGTCCTTAAAACAGTACACGATATTGTAATGACAACAAAAGCTGATCGTGGAATTCTAACCAAGTCTCAAGCTAAACAAGCTTACATGAATAGTGTTGGAATCTCAAAAATGGGATGGATTAACTGTGATCGTTTTATCAGAGGTGGTGAGCGTATGACTTTAGCAGTGAATTTTCCACAAGATGTAGACGTTCAGTTTTATGCAGTATTTGACAATATCAATGGTATTATGCCTTTGGCTTATGCTGATGGAGCTTACAAAGTGGGACAAATTCCAGTAACCCAACCTATGCGTATTATTGGTATTAGAGCACATAAAGGAAAAATGGAAATGTTTGAGCAAGCAGGGACCGCTAAAGATTTAAACGAGATTTCCCCAACATTTGAATCTAAATCTCTAAAAGAATTAAGATCAAATTTAGCTAAACTATAATTTACTAAAAATAGAGATAGCTAATTGGTTAGAGATAGCTGCAGACGAAAAACTGTAATTATTGATAACCAATTACTTATTTTCTCAACCGTCTTTTGTCTTTGACTGATAGGTGTTAATTTCATCTATCAGTTTTTGTTTGTAGCAAAGAACTCATTTATTGCGTACTGTGTAATATGAGTTCTTCTATTGAAAAATATTACAGACTAGTTAGTCTTCTTGTTGGTGCTTTTGTTTTAATTTCTGAAGCCACTCTAAAGCGGGTTGATCATCTGAGAACAATCTTCTAGGATATTTGGATTGTTTGAAAGCCAAGGCAAGATTTACAACAATTTTAGAAATATCAGATTTAACCAATATTGCTGAACCTAGGAGATGGTTACTCAAGGCATTAATAAGATAATCTCTTATTTTTTTGGGAATAGCTTTCTTTATACTTCGTAAGTCTGAAATAAGATACACCTTTTTCCCCCCTAGAAATTTTATAAAATTTTCCATATCTTCTGCAGCTGTATCTAAATTATATTGTTCTAGAGGTTGAAAACAATAAATTTGTTCATCTAAGATCAAGACTCTACCTGCTTTTAATTGTAATTCTTCCATAATAATCAGGTTTACTTATTTTTTTGTTGTAGCATCTTAAGCCATTCTAGGGCAGCTTGATCATCTGAGAAGAGCTTTCTAGGATAGGCAGACTGCTTGAAGGATAATGCAAGATTTACGATAATCTTAGAAAGATTAGATTGAACAAGTATGGCAGAACCTAATATATAACTACTCAAGGAATTGATAATGTAGTCTCTAGTTTTCTTAGGGATTGCTTTTTTTACTTTTCGCAGATCTGTAATTAAGTAGATAGTTTGTCGATCTATGAATTCCACAAACTTTTCCATATCCTCTACAACTGCATCAAAGTTATCTTGTGGTAAGGTACAAAAACAGTAAATTTGCTCACCTAATTTTGAGACTTTTCCTGCTTGTAATTGTAATTCTTTCATGAGTTTTCATTTCAATTTCCAAAGCTTTTTCAAGGTGGTGTAATCATTAGATGATAACCCTTTTTTAGATATTCTGATCTCTTAGCATTTGAAAGTCAACTACTTAACATTTAATGACTAAAACTTAGGTGATTTGACAAATTGAGAATAGTGTTAACTCAAATACAAGATAGATTTCAAAATTCTAGCCACGAATTTAGTAAAAAAATATTTTATGAGATCTTCTATTGATCAATAATTGCAAATAATTGATTATCAATACTCCCAAAAAAGTGCTTTTTTGAAAAAATAAATGATAAGTATTTGTAAATCAACTAAGAATAGTACATGTTTTGGTGTATTTCCAGTTTCTAAGACTCAACTTCACGAAATATTTAGCACCTATAATGGATAAAAAACGATAATTCTGAAAACCTTTTCTAATCATAAGGTATTAAAGGTTTGAAAAAAACGTATCTTTGCGTACTTTTTAGTAGTAGAAAGTAGAATTAATATTTAAGAATTTATATTACAACGTACTAATTATCAGTACAAATTATAGAATATAATCATGGGGAATATAGTAGCTATTGTGGGGCGACCCAATGTAGGGAAATCGACTTTTTTCAATCGAATGATTGGGATGCGTAAAGCCATTATTGATGATGTAAGTGGAGTAACACGTGATCGCCAATATGGGGTTTGTGATTGGAATGGTAAACAGTTTACCATCATTGATACAGGAGGATTTATTGGAGATTCAGAGGATGTTTTTGCAGCGGCTATTCGTTCACAGGTACACATTGCCATCGAAGAGGCTGCAGTTGTTCTATTTATGGTAGATACCATGACTGGAATTACTGATTTGGATATGCAGGTTGCGCAATTATTGCGCAAGTCACCAAAGGAAGTATTATTGGTAGCAAACAAGGTGGATAATCATGAACGAATGATGGAAGCTCAGGAATTTTGGAGCTTAGGTTTTGAGGAATTGCATTGTGTATCTTCTGTTTCTGGAAGTGGAACCGGTGACCTTTTGGACATTATTGTAAATAAATTGCCTGAGGATACTGTAGAAGAAGAGGATATTCCAAAGTTTGCGATCATTGGTCGACCTAATGCAGGAAAATCTTCTTTAGTAAATGCATTATTAGGAGAGGAGCGTAGTATTGTGACAGATATTGCAGGAACTACACGTGATACCATTAATGCAAAGTACAATAAATTTGGTAAGGAGTTCTTACTAATGGACACCGCAGGTCTGCGCAAAAAGAAAAATGTTAGAGAAAATCTAGAGTTTTACTCTGTAATGCGTGCGATCAAAGCGATTGAATCTACAGATGTTTGTTTGTTGATGATTGACGCAACTAGAGGTGTAGAGGCACAGGATTTGAATATCTTTCGTTTGGCAGTGACCAATAATAAAGGTGTTGTAATCTTGGTAAATAAGTGGGATTTGATTGAAGGTAAGGAGACGAACACTGCACGAGATATGGAATTATTGATTCGCGAACGAATTTCACCATTTTCGGATGTGCCAATTCTATTTATTTCTGTTCTGGATAAGCAGCGTATCTACAAAGCAGTGGATTTAGCATTAGAAGTATATGAAAATCGTAAGCGCAAGATCAGTACTTCTAAGTTAAATGACTTCTTGAAGGAGTCTATGGAGCGATATGCTCCACCAACACATCGTGGTAAGCATATTTCAATCAAATATATGACACAATTGCCTACACCTTATCCTTCTTTTGTGTTGTTTAGCAATTATCCAAAGCATATCAAGGAATCCTACAAGCAATATTTGGAAAATCGTTTCCGTGATGTGTTTGAATTTACAGGAACACCATTGAAATTATTTTTTAGAGATAAAAATAAACAAGGTTAGAATAATCTGTACAGAAATACTTCTTTTGTCGGTTTTGTGCTGATGCTTTTAGAGCAATTGTTAGAAGTAGCCGAACAAGAGATTTTCTTAGTACTGAACCACGAAGTGCTCTGTGAAGCAAATCACCCTAAATATAAAAATCCAGTAAAGTTTTTATACTCTACTGGATTTTTTGTACAAAGTTGTTTAAGAAGTATATTTAATATATACATTCAGCGAAGCTCAATCAATGATTTTTATGCGATGAAGACAATTTTCTAAACAACTTCAATATCACTTATGCTGAGAATGATGTTCCACAGCCACAAGTTTCTTTTGCATTTGGATTATTGAAAGTAAAACCACGGTTATTTAGACCATCAACAAAATCAATTTCAATCCCCATTAGGTACATAGCATGTGCTGGATTTAGCAGAACACGCATACCTGCAATAGTAAATATGTCATCATTTTCCTTAGCTACATCAAAACCTAAAATGTAGGAAAAACCAGAACAGCCACCACCTTTTACACCAACGCGGAGGCCATGTTCTTCACCTACATTCTGTTCCTGCATGATTGCATTGAGTTGCTTTATGGCTCCTTCGGTTAGTGTGATCGGAGCTTCCAAATCTATTTTTGTGTTTTCTGCCATGCTAATTATCTATTCTATATGATGTGGTAGTAAAATTTCAAGTCATTTACTACAAAGTTAATCATTTTTATGTTTACAAGTGAAATGTTTTTAGACTTTCGTCCAATCATTTTTTAGCCTTAACAAATTATATTCAAAAATAGTTTAATTTTGATAAGCTTAAATCACCCCTTAAAAAAAGAATTATGCGTCTATTGACCTTTTTATTTCTGTGTACCTTTTTGTGGGCTTGTTCTGGATCTATGAAATATGATCGAGCTTATTACGAAGCGTTTCCTAGCTATGATGATATAGCATTAAGCTATTATGTTGAGCATCCAAACTATCCAAGAGGAGAGTATGTGAAGTTTCAAAAGCAAAAAACAGGTTGGTATGTATATCTTATTAATGTGAGTACCCATACAGTGAATGATTCTATCCATATTTGGGATGCTAAAAAGCAAGCTTATTTAGATAAATATAAATTCACAGCAGAGAAGAAGTCCAAATCTGATGAAGTAAAAAAAGGTTTAAACACAGTACTAGCAAATAAGATCAGGCGCTATAGAAGATTTGACTATTATATTAATCCTTTGGCAGGTTATGATAATGCGCATTTAGATGTTATTGATCTTTTTGAGGGAGCAGATCTCAAGAAATTAACCGTAGATGAAATACAAGGTTTAGCAAGAGCATACAACCGTGCTACCATTTTATCATATGGATCTTTACATAATGGAACTCAACCTGAAGGTGTAGATATTGAAGCAGGGCAAAAATATGCTGCCAAAGCATTAGAAATTTTTGGATACCTAAAGGATAATCACCCTAAACATGAAGGTATAGTGGGAGAGATGCCAGTCAAATATAATGCATCTTGTATGGATTACTGGTTATTTGCACAATACAATGGTATAGATGGCACAGCTTATCTAAACAAGGCTGATTATCCAGCAGCTATGGTAGCTATGGCTAAAAATTATTTAAGTTCTTGTCCCCAAAATGCTATACTTATTACCTATGGAGACAATGATACTTATCCACTGTGGTATGTACAAGAAAAACTAGAATTTCGCAAGGATGTGATTGTTTTAAATATAAGTTTATTAGCGTCTAATCGGAACCTAGATTATATGCACAAACAATATGTCACTTCAGGAAAATTAAAACTAAGCTTTCAGAAAGAAGATTATGAAAAAAAGGGATTTGATTATATGCTTCTCTCAGATGGACTTAATGCTAAGTATTTACCTCGATATTTAAGTCTTGCTAAAATAGTAGCGGATGAATCAGATGCACAAAGGAGAATATTACCTAAAGATTTTTATTTGAGCGCACAAGATACAAGCGTAACTATTAGTATCAATTCAAACTACATCGACAAAGGTGGTTTAATTTTACTAGATCTAATTCAAAATAACATTTATGAACGTCCAATTTGTTGGACAGATTCACGTAGTAATTCTGTACTTGAAGCACTAAAAAAACATGAAGAAAATCTAGGCTTAGTGGAGATCTTGAATTTAAAACAAAGTAATCCTAATGCTTTTGGAATTAATATAGTACAACACGAAAAACTGAAAAATTATTTTCTGAATGAAGCAGAATGGGCAAGTGCTGCTGAACGCAATGTTGTGAAAGAAGCAGTGAGACCTTCAAGCAATGTATTATTTGCAGCTTATCTAAAACTATTATCTCATTATGTGGAAGAAGATCCTGCAAGTGCCCATCAATTAATTGACCATCTATTAAAAAGCTTGCCTCCAAGTGAAATTACCTATGGACAAATGGGAACTATATTTGCCCAAATTTTAGCTGATACTGCTATTAATCGGAATAAAGATGCATTAATAGTATTGGATAATTATGCCAATAGCTTCAAGGAAGCTATTCAGCGAAGTAAATTGAAAAATACAACAGGCTATTTTACCTTCTTACCAATGAAAACAGAAGAGGAGTTGCGTAAAAATTGGCTAGAAGGATTATCTATTCTTAAAACAACTGCTGATCCCAAATTAACTGCAAAGCTTGAAGAGTTGACTATATTAATTGAAAAATAAGTTTTGTAGCAACACTATTAAACAACAAATATCTTATGCGTTTACTTACCTTTTTGTTTTTATCCATTTTTTTGTGGACTTCGGCTCAGGCTCAACCCAATAAATATAATCGAGCTTATTATGATGCTTTTCCTATTTATGATGATATTGCTTTCACGTATTTTGATGAAGACGCAGATGTAGCTGAGGACAATTATTTGAAATTTGAAAAACGAAAAAAAGGTTGGTATGCTGTTCATATTTCTTACAAGACTAAAGATATCATAAAGTCTGTTCAGATTTGGGATGCTAAAACTAAATCATATACAGAGAAATATAAGTTTACAGCAGAGAAGAAAGCCAAGCAAGAGAACTTAGATGGGAAATTAGCTCGTAAGATAAGGCAATATAAAAACTTTGATTATTATGTTCAGCCCTTAGCAGGTTATGATGGAGCTGCAGTTGATGTAGTCAACCTTTTCCAAGGAATGAACCCAAAAAAATTAACAGTAGATGAGATACAAGGTTTGGCAAGAGCTTATGATCGTGCTACAAGTTGGGCTTATGGAGCTACACAATATGGAGACAAAAAAAAGAAACCTAAGTTAAAATTAGCTCAAAAACACTCAGCTAAATCCTTAGAACTTTTTGCCTACTTAGTGTTGTGCGAAGTAAAGTTGAACTAATTAGAATTATATGAATAACAATAGTATGTTTTGATTATTTGCTAGAATGAAAACACTTTTCAAAATAAAAAAACATATAAAGCACTTTTAACAAAATAATAACCTGTTTTTTGCCTTTTAAAAAGTGTTTTAACTTCATTGCGTGCAACAAAATTGCTAGAACACTACAGATACCTAGAACCTCAACCAGAAGTGATTGATCAATTAGTGGCTAGGTTATTCAAAATTTATCCTCCCAAAGAAGTTACTTATGGACGTTATGCGGTTTCTATAATCAGTACTTTGATCGATCCTAAATATGAACGAAATGAAGAGATTTTGATCTTATTAGATAATTATGCCAATAGTTTTAAGGATGATATTCAGCGAAGTAAGTTAGAGAATACAACAGGCTATTTTACTTGCTATCCATTACAATCAGAAAAGCAACTTCGCAAAATGTACTCAAGAGAATTAGAATATTTGAAAGATAGAGCTTTATATGATGATGCACTGACCAAAAAGTTGGAAGAGTTAGCCGAAATTATTAATGAATAAGAGCGTGTAGATTGTAATACAAGTTTTATGAGTTCATTTGCTGAATCTTTTATTGGTACAGAGCTCTTTTAGGTTGAAATGATCCTTTATCGCAAGAAATTTTTCTTTGGCTATAGATTATAAGTGTAACCTTTAGTTTGAGTTTTCCTTATTTAGGAAAAAGAATTTCTAAATAATCTTTAATAGTTTCTGAAGGTTTCGTATTCTGTAGCTACAAGAGCGAGGACTCAACAAAAATAATCACAAAAAAATCGATTAAAGATATTTAAAGATTCATGTTACAGCGTATTTAGTTATGAAGTTGTTTAAGAATTAGATTTAATGTAGAAATTAAGACGATTTTTTAAATAACTTCTGTGTATAAATAACTTTTTATCAGATACAGAAAAAGAGGTTTTGAGGAATTATACCAATATTCCTCAAAACTTCAGGGACTAGAGTTAAAAAATAAAAGAACTATTATATCTTTGTGATCCCAAAAATAAATAAGACAAAACATGATACTAAATATTGTATTAGCTACCGTACCAGCACTGATCGTTTTTTTAGCGACCGTGATTATCAACAGATCCACAATGAATACGATCAAACAATTCTTAGATCGTGAGGGAGATGCTGTAAAAGGTCTACTCTTGAGAGAGGCAGAAGACAGAGCTCATCAAAAGCAGCTCAAATCCAAAGAATTGACTTTGCCTTTGCGTTTGCAAGCTTATGAACGCATGACGTTGTTCTGTTCTAGAATTGATATTGCTCAGATTGCCCTGCGTATGAATCGAGGTAGTAATCAGAATGCAAAATCTACTCAATTACATATTATTGCAACCATTGAGGAAGAGTTCAAACACAACGTTACCCAACAGATGTATATGTCTGAAGAATTATGGAAAATTTTACTTTTAGCCAAAACTGAAGCTATTAGTATTGTGCGCAAAACCTTGGTGGTTGTAGACGAAAATTCTGCTTCTGAATCTTTCATCACTGCTTTATTTCAATCCATGAAAGAGAATCCACAGGTTGGACATCTACAAGCTCAAGTAGCTATCAAAAAAGAGGTCTCCCTACTATTTTAAGCTAAGAAATTGGATTTTTTTGAAGAGTAATGAAACTCTGAGTAGGTGAATGCTGTTCTAATAGAAGTTTTCCGTAAGGAACCTTAGTTCGTTTATTTTTAGTTTCACTGAGCACTGCGTGGTTAGCTGCGTTGAGCCCTTCGGAGTTTGCCAAAAAATCAAAAAATTAATGAACTATTAAAAGAAAAAGAGGAAATGATATTTCGTGAAATAGTTCTTAGTAATACAAAAGTTAGGGACTATTATCTTAATTAACAAGTTTGGATGAAACAGGAAACAAAAAAGCAGCGACAAGTAGCAGCAACTATCCAAAAAGAGTTTAGTACTGTACTACAACAAGAGGGTTATTTGATTTATGGCAATGCCTTAGTTACAGTGACCCGTGTACGAATGTCTTCTGATATGGGAATTGCATATATCTACTTGAGCGTCTATGGAACCTTGTACAAACAAGAGGTCATCAAGCAGATGTGGGACAACTTGCAGCGTTTGCGTGGAGGATTGGGTAGGAGAGTACGCAAGCAATTGCGTCGAGTACCTATGATCAAGTTCTTTATTGACGATACTCTAGATCAGGCAGAACACTTGGACAACTTATTTGCAGAGATGAATAAGAACAAGAATATGCAAGATCGTTCTATGCGAGATGCGCTAAAAGACAAGGAAAATGAAACTTCTGCTGATGAACAGCAAGAAAACGAATAAGATTAGTTAAACCAATAACTTTAAAGAAACAGGTTCAAAAATTATATTTTGAATCTGTTTTTTGTATTATTGATACTCATATAAATAGCCTACTCATTTTGGATAAATTATAATGAACTAATGAATTTACCATTCCGCTTTGCCTTTCGATATATTTTCTCAAAAAAATCGACCAATGCCATCAATATTATCTCAGGAATTTCGGTTGTTGGAATTGCTTTGGGTAGTGCTGCCTTGATCGTTATTTTATCTGTTTTTAATGGTTTTGAAGATTTACTCCGAGGCATTATGGGCAGTTTCAAACCTGATGTGAAAGTACAACCAATTGAAGGAAAAGTTTTCAGTTTGGATTCTACTCAATTACAGCAAATTCAAGATTTAGAAGGAGTTTATGCAGCAAGTTGTGTGCTAGAGGAATTGTCTATGTTTGAGCATGGCGAAAATAGTGATTTGGGAAACATCAAGGGCATTGATGATCAGTTCTTGCCTGTAACACAAATGGATACAACTATTTTTAAGGATAGCGAAGGTGCGCCACAAGGTGCTTTTCAAGTGCGCGAGGGTGATCGAAATTTTGCAGTAGTAGGTGCAGAATTGGCACATTCTACCAAATTGGATATTGCACCCAATACACTCAAACCGCTGATTGTGTATATGCCTAAGCGTAAGGCAAAAATGACGACTACTACCAAGTTCAAAAAACGAGAGTTACCCATCAAAGGAATTTATGCAGTTCGGCAAATTGAGTATGATAATTTTGTGTTTGCAGATTTAGCTTTTGTTCAGGATCTATTGAGTTATAAAAAGGGTGAAATTTCGGCTATAGAAATTAAGTTGACTGATAAGGTCTCTGAACGAGAAACAATTAATGCTATCAAAGGAATTCTGGGGGATAATTTTACTGTAAAAAACCGCTACGAACAAGACGAAGCCTTTTTTAAGATTACCAATATGGAAAAATGGGTGGGTTTTGCCATTTTTGCTTTTGCCTTAGTCTTAGTAGCTTTTAATATGATTGGAGCACTGTGGATGTTAGTATTAGAAAAGCGCAATGATATCATTACCTTGCGTGCAATGGGAGGAACAAATAGTTTGATTCGTAATATTTTCTTGATGGAAGGTTTTCTCTTAGCTACTTTGGGGGTAATTATAGGCTGCATCTTCGCAGTGATTCTGTGTGTATTACAACAACAATTCGGTTTGGTCACACTCGGTGATGGTAATTCTTTGATTAATGCTTATCCTGTCCAAATGCGTATACAGGATTTTGCTTTAGTTGTCGGAACGGTCATCTTTATCGGAATCTTAGCAGCTTGGCTACCAGCAATGCGCGCTCGTAGAATTTCAAATCTAGCTCGATTAAACTCCTAGTACTTGATCATAAATAGAAGAGATCCCTCGGTTCATCTCAACCAAAGGATCTCTTTTGCTTTCCTATAATAGTATATCTATGTGATTATGTTTTTCGGACACATATGTATATTACCAAAAATGCTAAAGGTCACAGGTCTTTCTTTTTTTTTTATAAATTTTGAAGAATTTAGTAGCGTGTAAATTTGGAATCTTTGAGAGAAGAAAAATAAAACCGCGTTTTTTTTATAGAAAATCAATTATATTAGCTTATATTCATCGAATACTCAACTACCGACAATAAAATCGATACACCATTACATATTTATAACTACTTGCAATAAACCAGATGAAAAAAATAGTTTTCTTGGCTCTATGTCTGCCTGTTATTGGGTTGATCATGGCCTACAAACCGACCACAGAGGTAAGCTTCTCTAAGACAGATTGGGATTCTGCTAAAACAAAAGCAATCAGCGAAAAAAAAATCTATTTTGTAGATTTTGATGCAAACTATTGTGCTACTTGTCGCAATATGGATGAAACAACCTACCAAAGTGAACGTCTAGCGGAATACATGGAAGGAAATGTGATTGCTAATCGCGTCAATATTCAAGATTTTGATGGTGTGATGTGGTCACAGCGTTATGATATAGAAGCATTGCCCACTATGTTGTTTTTCAATGAAGAAGGACGCTTGGTAAAAAGAGTAGTTGGCTATAAGAGTGCACAGCAGTTATTAGACATATTTAGATCGATCAAATCTAAAAATGTATCTGCAGAACCAATACCCACAACTCAGGATGAAACTCCTATGGCTGAGGATAATATACCGAATAATACAGTGAAACCAGATGTACTATTACCTAAGAATAACAATGAGACTAAGATTGTGAATAAAAGTCCATCTGAATTAGATAATGTTGCAGATATTCTAAATCCTGATCGTATTAGTAATCAACCTAAGGGAAAAGGATTATTTGAAATTAGTGTTGATAAGCAAAAATCTGATGGATATAGTATTCAAGTAGGGGTATACAGTACCTACGAAAATCTACTCAATGCTGTGGCTAATCTGCGTAAAAAGTTTCAAAAGAAAACATTGATTCATGTTGATGAAATCGGAGGAAAACTAGTATATAAGTTATTATTGGGGACATTCAGTTCTCGTCGTGATGCATCGTCATTTAGAAGTATGTTACGTTCTAAAGGAATTGATGGAATGGTTCGTGATTTAAGATTATTGAAGTAATCAAATATTGTCTCTATACTTTGTAGAGAATAAATTTGTGTTCTTACTCTAACACTCATTTTTAGTCTATATTGTTGACAACTCTTTAGCATGAATACTGTTAAAAATACCAAATGATCAGATCTGATTATTTGGTGTTTTTTTTTGCTTAGCAGTCATACAAGAAGTAGTTTTACACAAAACTATTCATATAATCTCTAACAAAAATCAATAAATAATACAAAATGAAAAAGGAACAGTTTTTTGTAACAGGAATAGATACAGAGGTTGGAAAGACAGTAATTTCTGCTATGTTGACTGAAGCTTTAGAAGCAGATTATTGGAAACCCATACAATCAGGTGATTTACATCATACAGACACCGATAAGGTGAAGGATTGGGTGACTAATACTAAAACCAAATTTTGGAAAGAGGCTTATGCTTTTAAGACGCCAGCTTCACCACACTATTCTGCAGCATTAGAGAATGTAGAAATTAATCTAAATCAAATTGCTCTACCCCAAACCACTAACAACTTAATAGTAGAGGGGGCAGGAGGGCTAATGGTGCCATTGAATGATCAGTATTTGATACTTGATTTGATAAAACGACTAGGACTACCTGTTGTTTTAGTTTCTCGAAACTACTTGGGAAGTATTAACCATACATTACTTTCTATAAAAATGCTACAACAAAGCAACATTTTGATCAAAGGTCTCGTATTTAATGGAGATTCTACTCCTGCAACAGAAGAATATATCCTGAAATATACAGGCGTAAAATGTTTGGGAAAAATTCCAAAACTCAGCCAACTAAATGCTTCTGTTATACGTTCTTATGGAAAAACACTGGTCTCCAGATTACTAGAAACGGATCATCAAACCAACCTACCTTAGTTTTTATACTTTTTTAGTTTTGCAGGGAACATTTTATCCCCTTTTTTCATTAATGAGAGAAGTAGAAGATTCCTATAAAAAAAAAGCGCAAAATTTATTATAAAAAAATCAAAAAGTCAATTTTTTCATCAAAAAATGTAACACTTTTTATCTTTTTTGCGTTTTAACAATAGAATCAACGATAAAACAACAAACATATGCGACAACTAAAGATTACACATAAAATTACTAGACGAGACAGCTTAGCTCTAGATAAGTATCTGAACGATATCGGAAAAATTGATCTGATTAACACAGACGAAGAAGCTGAATTAGCCAGAAGAATTAGAGAAGGTGATGAAACTGCTTTGCACAAAATTACACGGGCCAATTTGCGTTTTGTGATTTCTGTAGCAAAACAATATCAAAACCAAGGTCTATCTTTGGGTGACCTGATCAATGAAGGAAATATGGGGCTGATCAAAGCTGCCAAACGCTTTGATGAAACCAAAGGTTTTAAGTTTATTTCTTATGCTGTTTGGTGGATTCGTCAATCAATCTTGCAAGCAATAGTAGAGCATGCACGTTTGGTGCGCTTACCTCTTAACAAGATTGGTTCTCACAATAAGATCAATGATGCTTATTTGACATTTTTACAAAAATATGAAAGAGAGCCTTCAGCAGAAGAACTGGCTGATATTCTAGATATGCGTCCTAAAGATGTAAGAAAATTAATGCGCATGACTAATAGACATTTGTCTGTAGATGCACCTGTCGGAAATGATGACGGAACAGACTCTATGACTATGTTGGATACATTATCTTGCTATGAAGATGATATCCCAGAAAATCAGTTGATGGATGAATCATTAAAACAAGAGGTTTATAATGGCTTATCTAAGTTAACTGAACGTGAGGTGAGAGTGCTTTCTTATTACTATGGTCTAGGAGGCAAGCAATCAATGACGTTAGAAGAGATTGGTATATTGTGCGATTTGACAAGAGAGCGCGTTCGCCAAATCAAAGAGCGAGCAATTCGTAGATTGCGTAAATCCTCTAATCGAAATGCTCTAAGATCTTATTTAGGGTAGTAATTATAAATGAAACAGTAATCTTAGTCCATCATATATTGTTATAAGTAGAATTATCATTTGTTTAATTTGAATAGTTAGTATACAAGAGTGTACTAACTATTTTTTTTAGTAGGTTGTTTTGCTGAGCCTTTCGGGGTTTGCTTCGCAGCGTACTTAGTGGACGATTATTGTGAATAACCTGATTTTTTTAATGCTTTTAGGAGTCGATCTGTCAAGTCCCCTTCACAAGCTATTTGATAATCTTTGGGAGAACAAGGAATTACCCCAAGGTGATCTATATCTGCAAGATTGGAGGACGGATTCTTAGAAGGTAAGATAAACCACCAACGATCGCTTTTGATGCTTTTTACGAAAGCTAGAGCTTGTGGCGTATAGATAGAATCTACAGTGTAGTGTGTAAAATTCTCAGGATACATTGGATAATCATATTTTCTATTGCGAACACCTTCCACAATGTACCAAATCATTTGTGCTAACAAACGAGCAGTTTGTAAGTAATCTTCTTTATCTTCGGTATAGTTATTCAAACAGATATGTTGTAGTCGATCGCCTAGAGCAGCGTAACGTACAATAGCACAAGCTTCTTCTGCTAGAAAACCATTAGGATTAGTATAGGCAGTGTTGGGGGCTTCTGTGGATTTTATTGCAGATAGATTAAAATAAAGGAAGTTACTATCACGAATTATTGGCTCAATTTCTGACAGGTTAGATCGGATACTTCCTAGACGTTCACAAAAAATATGCTGTTGATCTAATTGATCAAGGACTAAATTATCTACAAAATAGGATTGATAACCAATACAATTGAGCTGTTCCACACAAGTTGGATAGAGTGGTAGAACAGTATTGAGTACTGTATCAGATTCTTCATTTTGATGTTTCCAATGATATTCTAAATGACTATCTACATAGCTCATTCGAATAGAGTGTGTCTGTTCCTTGTAATATTTTAGCTGACTACTCAGATTTGTGGAGGAGTCACTAATCACAATAGGAATAATTTTTCGATCCAAAAGAATCTTTAGGCACTCTTCCAATCCTAATAATCCTCCTTTTATATTACCAAGATCTACAACTGAGTCTTTGTGAAAATTTGCTTTTAGGCTGTATAATGCTGTGCGTAATTTTGAAAAGTAAGGGCTTTCTTGATTACTGTAGCCCAAAATGGCAATCTTATAACTATCTAATAACTCAGCATTAAAACTGGAGAGTTGTTTACCCCACTGATATGTGGCGTACTGATTAGGCGCTGAAGAGATTTGCTCTATAAAATGTTGAATCATCACAATCTTTATTTATCTATAGTCCATAAAAGCTCAGCAAAACTAATCCCAAAGTGCTTAACACCACTAAACCTTCATGGACTATTGTTAAATAGAGTTTAGAGTGAATTAAGGATTGTCTAGTCTTCTGTATAAGTTTCTAGATCCAATCACCTGCTGAATAACTCAAGTAGACTTATTTTACACTGCAGGACAAAGCTAAGGATTTTACATTGTTATGAAACAAATATTTATCAAAAACTTCACAAAAAGCTGTTCTATGTTTTTGGTAGAAAATGTCTATATTTGCTCGCAATTATAAAAAGGGAGAATTAGTCTTCCCTAAAAAATCTATTTTTCAGCGAAAAAGCAAGATAAATAACCATAATCAAAACTTTTATAAAGTATTGTTAGTTAAATTTTTATCAAAATACAGCATCAAGGCATAGTTTGGTGTAAAAGGTAAGTATTGCAGTACAATAGAATATGATTTATGGTGTTAGCCAAATAAATTTTGCTATTAGACTACCTATTTAAAATTTAATTTTACACTCAGAGATTATGAAGGAATTATTAAAACAGTATAAGCAAAAATCACCAGAGATTGTGTTCCAGTGGTCTGACCCAGAAACTTATGCAAAAGGTTGGGTTGTAATTAATTCATTACGTGGAGGAGCAGCAGGAGGAGGAACAAGAATGCGTAAAAACTTGAATAAAGAAGAGGTGATTTCCTTAGCTAAGGTAATGGAAGTTAAATTTTCAGTTTGTGGTCCAGCTATCGGTGGAGCTAAATCAGGAATTAATTTTGATCCTAATGATCCGCGTAGAGATGAGGTACTAAAGCGCTGGTACAAGGCTGTCATGCCTTTGCTGAAGAACTATTACGGAACAGGGGGGGATTTGAATGTAGACGAACTCAAGGATGTAATTCCTATCACAGAGGATCTAGGATTATGGCACCCACAAGAGGGAATTGTAAGAGGTCATTTGAGTCCAAACGAAGGAAAACGTATTGCTGTTATTGGACAGTTGAGACAGGGGGTGTCCAAAATTGTAGAAGATCCTAAATATACACCAGCAAACCAAAAAATGGCTGTAGCAGATGCTATTACTGGTTACGGTGTAGCAGAGTCTGTGGTACATTATTATGACCTATATCATAAACAAAATCTAGAAGGAAAACGTATTGTAGTACAAGGCTGGGGAAATGTAGCTTCTGCAGCTGCCTATTATTTAGCGAAGGAAGGAGCAAAAGTGGTTGGAATTATAGATATTGCTGGTGCAATTATCAATCAAGAAGGTTTAGGCTTAGATGAAGTTTGTGATTTATTCTTAAATAAGAATGGAAATAAATTGCACGCTGAAAACTTGCTCTCGTTTGAAGAAGGTAACCAAAAGGTTTGGGACTTAGAGGCAGATATCTTTATTCCTGGTGCTGCATCCAAACTAATTACACGTGACCAGATTGACCGATTGATAAATAAAGGATTACAAGTGGTAGCTTGTGGAGCAAACGTTCCTTTTGTAGATGATGAGGTGTTTTTCGGACCAACAGCAGATTATACAGACCAGAAGATTAGTCTCATCCCTGATTTTATTGCAAATTCTGGAATGGCTAGGGTATTTGCTTATCTGATGCAGTCTGAGGTTGATCTGACAGACGAAGCTATTTTTACAGATGTTTCTCAAGTTATTAGAAAAGCACTACAGGAGGTGCAAGATACTAATCCTTCAGCTACTCAGATTTCAACTACAGCATTGACTATTGCTTTGCAGAAGCTGATGAGTGAGCAGGAAGCAGTGAATATATAACAGTGGTTCCAATGGGTTAAAACGTAGATGTACCAGTATATTATTGTATTTTAGTATAAAAAAGTAGGTTTTTTATTGCTCTAAGCCTAAAAAACAACTACATTTGCGATTGGCATTATTGAATTTATATAGATAAAGTTATTTAACTATCCCTAATTAGTTGTTAAACAAGATATTGAAAGTTAAGAGTTGTAATTACTAGTTACACTATAGTAATTCCATGGGGTGATATAACACAGCCTTGCCTTACTTCTAAATACCTATCTACTTCTCTGCCGAGATTTTTAAATAACTTAATTACAATAAATAATGATGATCTGGAACTTTTTATACTTCTACCCAAAAAAGTATAAAAAGTTCTTTTGTAACCTTTATTTTTCAGTTGGTTGTGAAGGATTATCGAATCGAACGAATAAAACAAAGTAACCATTAAATACCGAAAAAAATAAAATAAAATCATATGACACGGACTAACATTTTTAAAAAGTTGGCACTTGTGACTGTGGCATTTTCCTTTTGTCTAGGGACCAGTTTTGCCCAAGATGCTCCTGATACGAATGGAGATGGAGCAAAAGCAAAAGAAACGGACCCTCAATTTGTACGCAAGTCTGATCAGGCTAAACATGCCGATTGGCAAGATGGGAAAGAACTATTTCCTGGTCGCCCAAGAGATATGTGGCAGTTGGGAATTGGTGGAGGAAGTTTCTTAGTCAGTGGTGATGTTAAATCGCAATTTGGCTGGGGTGCAAGTGTTCATGCACGTAAGTCTTTTGGATATGTATTCTCTTTGCAAGGAGAGTATATGTTTGGACAAGCGCGTGGACTTAACTACCAAGCATCATCTAGTGGAGCATTTCCTTCTGTTGCTCCGTTTACGGGGGCTAATGCAGCATATAACATTGATGATGTATTTTATTCAAATTATTTCATGTCGCAGTTTCACGCAGTTTCTCTACAAACTGTATATAACTTGAATAACTTGAAGTTCCACAAGAAAGAAAATAAATGGGCATTGAATGTACATTTAGGATTGGGTGGACATATTTATCAAGCTAACTATGATGCATTAGATGCAAATGGGAATGCTTATAATTTTTCTAGTGTAGCAACAGGTTTGGATGTTGATGTTCCTGCTGATCGTCGTGCAATTCGTAATAATATCAAGAATTTATTAGATGGTAATTACGAAACTTCAACAGAACAAAATACTAGAAATGAGATTATCTTAGGTCGTAATTCTGCTAAGCCTTTAGCTTTTCGTCCATTTGTGAATGTAGGATTGAGCTTAGAGTTTTTAGTGACTAAGCGTTTATCAATTGCTATTGAACATCAGTCATTTATCTCTGGAGATGATTTCTTGGATGGTAAGAGTAAGAAAGAAAATGGATCTTTGACCTCTAATATTGATATTCCTCACTATACTAGCTTACGTTTGAATTTCCACTTAGGAAATAAAAACAAACGTATTCGTCCATTGTGGTTTGTGAACCCATTGATTTATCCTATGCAAGGAATTGCTGATGTAAAAGATGATCTTAATGGTGACCTATTCCAAGACGATGATAAAGATGGTGTTATCAATGCTTTGGATGAAGAACCAGATACTCCACCAGATACTCAAGTTGATACTAAAGGACGTACATTGGATTCTGATTCTGATGGTGTGCCAGATCGTGATGATCTTGAGCCTTATTCTCCTCCAGGTTATGAAACCAATGAGCAAGGTGTAGCACAAGTACCTCCTCCAATCACAGAAGAAACTTTAGCAGAAATTGGTGAGCCAATTTTCGAGGCAAAAGGAAACTGTTGTGATGGTAAAGAAGGTGGAGGAAACCTAAAAGACTGGTATTTACCAATGATTCACTTTGATCTAGATAAATACTACTTGCGTCCCGAAGCTTACAGTCAGCTACAGCATGTTGCTGCTGTAATGAAGGCTTATCCTGATATCAAGGTTGTCGCTTATGGTCACACAGATACTAGAGCAAGTAATGAGTACAACCAAATGTTATCTTACAACCGTGCTATGACTGCTATTGATTTCTTGAACAATACTTATGGAATTGAAAAAGGCCGATTCATCGTTCGCTATGATGGAGAAAGCAAGAACCTAATTCCAAATACAAGTAAGGAACAAGAGCATTTTATCAATCGTCGTGTAGAGTTCTACGTAGCAGGTGATAATGAGAAAACAATGGCAAGACCAAAAGATGATGGTGGAAAAAATCGAAAGTGGAAGTACTAAAATAGAAATAGGATAACTACATTGTGATAGTTCGTGGTTCTTATTGCTTGATAATTAGGAATTTTACAAAATTTAAGCAATTTTATGGATCCTTCTGATTATTAATTAGTCATGAAAAACCTGCGAACTATCGATACCATATACAGAGCAAAAAAGGGTAGCAGTTCGCTGTTACCCTTTTTCGCATTGATAGAATTATCTAATCGATAGGTAAGTAATTATGAAAATTGGACAATTATTAAATTATCTTGAAGCAATTGCACCTTTATCGTATCAAGAGTCGTATGATAATGCTGGGTTGATTGTAGGAGATAGATCGACTGAAATCACAGGTGTCTTGATTTGTTTAGATTCTTTAGAGTCTATTCTAGAAGAAGCAGAACAGGAAGGGTGTAATCTGATTATTGCACATCATCCTATTGTATTTGGTGGGTTAAAACGCTTCAATGGGCGCTCTTATGTAGAACGTGTAGTAATGAAGGCTATCCAAAAAGGTATTGCTATTTATGCTGCACACACTAATTTAGATAACGTCTATGTATCAGGGGTGAACGCCAAGATTGCAGAGCGTCTGGGACTAGAGAATACTCGGATTCTGGCACCAAAGTCTGGATTACTTCGTAAATTATACACTTTTGTACCCAAAAATCACTTGGGGACTGTACGAGACGCTGTTTTCAAGGCGGGGGCAGGTCATATTGGAAATTATTCTGAATGTAGCTTTGCTTCTGAGGGGGAAGGAACATTCAGAGGAAATGCACAAAGCAATCCAGTAGTTGGACAAAGAGGAGAGCGACATGTAGAAGCAGAGTTTAAAATTGAATTTATTTTTCCTGCACATTTACAGGGGCAAATTATTGCCAATTTACTACAGGCCCATCCTTATGAGGAAGTTGCCTATGATGTTGTTAATTTAGCAAACAGTTACCAACGAGTTGGTTCAGGTATGGTAGGCGAATTAGCAGCAGAAATGCCCGTACAGGAGTTCCTACAATTCCTAAAAACGCGTATGCAAACTGCTTGTGTACGTTATACAAAAGCTCATAAAGAAACTATTAAGCGTGTTGCGGTTTGTGGTGGTGCAGGAAGCTTTCTACTCAAGTCCGCAATCAGAGCTAAAGCTGATATCTTTATTACAGGAGATTATAAATATCATCAGTTTTTTGATGCGGATAGTCGCATTATAATTGCCGATATTGGGCATTATGAGAGCGAACAATTCACAATTGAGTTATTTTATGAGTTAATAACCCAAAAATTTACTAATTTTAAGGTCTTAAAGACAAAAGTCAATACTAATCCAATAAATTATTTGTAGAGAATGGCTAAAGCTAAGCAAAAAAAGTCAAATATACCCGTTGAAGAGAAATTAGCAAATATGTATACCTTACAGCTAATTAACACCGAGATGGATGAGTTGCAAACTAAAAAGGGAGAACTACCTATGGAGGTGCAGGATTTGGAAGATAGCATCGAAGGTTTATCCCATAGAATAGAGAAAATGGAAGGTGAGCGGAGAGATTTAGAGTTGAAAGTAGCTAGATTTAATGGGCAAATCAAAGAGTCTGAATCTTTGATTGAGCGTTATGACAAGCAACAAGCTAATGTGAAGAATAACCGAGAGTATGATGCTTTGACAAGAGAAATTGAATTGCAAAAGTTAGACATACAATTGGCTCAGAAGCGAATTCGTGAAACACGTGTACATCTTGGAAACAAGGAGCTTACTATAGAAGCAACAAAGAAGAAGTACGAAATTAAGACTAAGGAGCTAGAACGTAAACGTGTGGAGTTAGAGAAGATTATCACTAAGACAGAGAAGGATGAGCGTAAATTGCAGCGCAAAGAAAAGAGTGCTCGTAAGAAGATTGAAGACAGTCTTCTTGCCACTTATGATCGTGTTCGTGGTGCTTATCGTAATGGATTGGCTGTAGTTACTATTAAACGAGATGCCTGTGGTGGCTGTCACAAGCAGATTCCAGCACAAATTCAACTTGAGTTAGTGCAGAATAAACGTATTATTACCTGTGAACACTGTGGTCGTATCTTGGTAGATGCTCACATACTGGAAGAGGATAAAGGAGAGGAAACAGAAGGTGCAGAAACCAAGGCTTAGATATCAAGAAACGCTGTTGCTCATACCAAATAGAATTTTATAAAACCTTAGGATATTGTTATCCTAAGGTTTTTATTTTTAGTAACTTGTTTCACTAATCTGTAATCAGAATTTATATTCATCTCCCGCTAAATTCATGGGCTAACTATGGATGGATTAATATTAGAGCAACTTTATCCCAAATCAGAATCATATGTTACGATTGAATAGTATCACTCCAATTTACTGCTTCATATTATGTTTATTTAGTTTTCAGCATTCTAAAGCTCAGGTGAGATCGTCAGAATTTAATGAGGTAGCCTTTTTTGATTTTAATCAGAATCTCAAGAAAGCTTATGCCCATGCTATGCAAATGAAACTTAAGGATGCTAAGATTATCCTGCAACAGGAAAAAACGCGAAGTCCTTATAATCTGATACCTCATTATATTGATAATTACATAGATTTTTTTCGTGTATTTATTAATGGTAGTCCTAGGGATTATAAACGCTTGATACAGAAGAAAGAAATGCGTTTGGCAAAAATTAAAGTGGGAGATAAATCTTCTCCCAATTGCCGCTATATACAAGCAGAAATTCATCTGCAATGGGCTTTAGTTCACCTAAAATTTGCTTCTAATACTGAGGCATTAAAAGACCTTAAAAGCGCCTACACCTTATTAATAGATAACAGAAAGGAATTCCCCGATTTTATACTCAATAGGAAAGCTTTAGGGACCTTATATATGATTGTCGGTAAATTACCCACTGCTATCAGACGGTCGGCTGGATTAAAAGGAACGATTGATCAAGGTCTTAGAGAGTATCAATCAGTAATTAGATATATTCAGAAATATCCTGATTTTGAATATGGACAAGAAACTCATATTCTGTATGCTTTATTGTTATTGCATATTGAAACAGAGGATGCAAATGCATGGAAACATATCAATACTACGTACTTAGATTATAAATCTAATCCGATGGCTTCTTTTATATTAATTAATATGAGCCTAAAAACGGGTAAGAGTTCCAAGGCACTTTTATTCTTACAGAACTTGCCTAAAGGTGACGATTATCAATCGTTTCATCAGTTTGAATACCTAAAAGGACTATGCTTGCTGCATAAGATGGATACTAAGGCTGAGGTTCATTTTCGCAATTTTCTAGATGACTATGAAGGGACACATTATCTAAAAGCTACCTATCAGAAATTAGCTTGGTTATCTTTGATTAACGGGAATACTAGTGGCTATAAAAACTATATGTCTAAGGCGAAAACTGAAGGTGCAAGTTTATTGGCCTGTGATCGTTTGGCAGCATACGAAGCCAACCAAGACCGAGTTCCTAATGTAGATTTACTTAAGGCAGAAATTTATTTTGATGGAGGATATTATGATTATTCTCTAGAAACACTGACTGCCTTGAAAGAAAGTACATTTAGTGATAAGGAAGGTATGCTCGCGTATAACTATTGGATGGGAAGAATATCACACCGTTCCAAACGTTTCGATGATGCAGTGGGGTATTATCAAAAAACGCTGAGTACACAAAAAGGTAGTACTCATTATTATTATGCAAATGCTGCTTTGTTTGAGGGAATGATCTGGGAATACCGCAAAAATTATTCAAAAGCACGAGAGGCTTATCAAGCTTGTATGAAGACTAATCCAAGCCTATTTAAGCAGAGTATTCATAGCCAAGCTCATAAACGTTATTACAAGATTCGTAAAAAATAGTTTTGGGGAGTGTATAGATCGAAGGCTAAAGCCTGTAGCTCCTTGGAGGGCTTGTAGTTTCACCATGAAATATAAAAGTAGCTTTATCTTGACTCCCAAGTACTTAGCTACAGATCTGTTATCTGTATTGAAATGACTTCAATAGAAAATTTCAGATATTATGTAAAAAACCTTAATTTTTTTTTAAAAAAAAGGATAAAACGGAATTATTTTTGAATAAAAGTTAGTGTTTTGTTATTCCTCCTCAAAAGAGGTAACAATAAATAACCCAAACAAACCGTTTGTAGGATACCTAAAAACAATATATACTTACTTACCAGAAAAAAACAAACTATGAACAAATTATCATTTTTGCTAGTCTTTGCACTTTTTGCTAACATTTCTTTTGCACAAAAAACATTGGTGAAGTCTTTTGATATGAAAGAGTTCAAAGATGATTTAGGAACTTCCAAAGTAGACGCAATCAACTTTAAATTTGCAAATGCCGATAAGGTAACTTCAGAGTTTTGGGACAATGATGATGGATTAATGCGTGTTGAGTTAGAAATTAAGACCAATATGCCAACCAGTATTATGGAACAACTGGTAAAGGTTGGACGCTATGGGATGGAAGGTAATTTAGAAAATGGAGAATTTGCTATCAATATTCCCAATCTAGAAAAAGCAGTAACAATCAAAGGAATTGATTTGGAAGAAGAGATCATTGTGCATGCAATGACACCTGATATGTATATTTTGGATAATGGTGTCTTGAAAAAAGATCCTGAAATGGTATTAGCAATGGCTGATCGTACGCAAGGACGTTCTACTGCTGCAGAATTAAAGACTATTCATAATAATATTGTTGTGAAAGCTTTAGCTAAAGAAAATATAACCATCAAGTTTACTCAAATAGGAGATTTGGAGATAGATACAGAAGCTTTAGAAAATGGTGATATTATTATCGATGGTAAACCTCTAGAATTTAAATAAAAATCACTTGGAGATATAATCAATAAAACCGCATTCCTACTGAGTTTGCGGTTTTTTATTTGCCCTATTTTGGTATAATAATAGCTATATAAAATCTAACTTTGGGAATTTTTTTGAGCAAAAATCACTTTAGTAATAGATGCTTTTATTATACCCAATAATTTATTAATTGGTCAAGTATTTTCAAATATTTCAATTGTCCAGTTACTTTGATTACTTACTCAAAATCGCTTTACAAGCTTAAACTTAAAAACTATTATGATGAAAAAACTTTTTTTGCTTTGTTTGTTACTACAAGGTAGCTTGTCTGCTTTTGCTCAAGACACTAAATTAGTAAAAACAATAGATCCAGCTGGAGTAGATGCTGTTATTATGGCGTTTGCACATGAAGGTATGGTCGCAGAGGCTTGGGAAGAACCGACTATTCGTTTCATTCTTGAAATCAAGACCAATATGCCTGAACCTATTGTTAAACAGTTGATTAAAGCAGGACGCTACTCGATGGAGCCTGTAGTAGAAGGGAATGAAATGAGCATTAATATGCCTAATTTAGAAAAGGTTGTAACAATCAAAGGTATTCACTTAGAAGAGAGCCTTTCTATTTATGCAAAAACACCTTCTAATTTTATTAGAAATGGTGATCGTCTGGTTAAAGATATTAGTACAGTAGTTGCTCTTGCAGAGAAAACAACTGGTAGAGCTCTTTCTAAAGATGTGAAGATGAATTTGAAGAAAATTAATAATAAAATTAATATTGAATACAAGATTGTCTCTGACGTAAGTGTGGAAGACTTTGAGAAAATGGTCAAAAGTGCACCGCGAACAGAAGTGAATAACCGCAATACTGAAGAGGTACGTGGGATTGCTGGAGACAGAAATGCAAACAAGAAGTCTTTGCGTTTGAAAACAGAAAATGGAAAGGAAGTTCGTTTGAATTATGGTGATATCTTAATCAATTCTGAACCATTCGAGTTTGAGTAAAAGAATAGAATTAAGAGCCTGTCTATAGTTCTTATTTTTTAAAATAATATTGTATTTTTCTGATTACCAATTAATTAGGTTAATACTGAATTAAGTAACAGTCCAAATGTTTTTATAGTTATCTTTAGCCGATTTTAAGGCATCTCATGCTTCATAGAGCCTTGCTATAGCCCACTACAGCTATGTTCTGCTCCTTGAATCTGACTAAAATCATTCTAAATCTATTCTACGATTACTTTTGTCCTCTTACTTAAGAACTCCTGACTTATATAAACTAAAGGAGGCTGTCTGAAAAGACAGCCTCCTTTAGTTTATATAAGTTGTTTTAACTTCGTGAAGCACTTTATTTTATTGGTTTTCTTGCCAAGGGTTCTCTTGAGAAAAGGGATCTGACCACTCTACCTTATTAACATAAGAAGTATCTGTTAGTGCATGCAAAAAGGCTACGATATCGTCTTGTTCTTGCTGAGTTAGGTTTGGTAAATCAGGAGCTGTGGTCAACTCGTTTGATACATTTGGTGAGGAAGTTCCATGACCGATAGAAACATAGTGATCCATTACTTCTTCTAATGTATTGAAACGACCATCATGCATATAAGGAGCTGTCAATGCAATGTTACGTAAAGTAACTTCTTTGAATTTACCATTATCGCCTATATTCCCCGTAACTGCACCAAATCCAGGATCAGGAAACATAAAACTATTGCCTGTGCTGTCTAATCCATTATTACTAAAGTTAAACCGTCCAAAGACAGCCTTATCTCTTGTAAAACTATGGCAATGAGCACATTCACCATCTTTTCCTGCATTGACACTTCCTGCATCTCCAATAAATAATTGCATTCCTCGGAGTTCTTGCTCGTCCATGTACTCAAATGGGACAAACTCATGTTGATCATATCTAGAGGCTGCAGAATTGAGTGTGCGTTCAAACTGAGCAATAGCTTTAGCAACTAGTTCTCTGTTAATTTCACTCTTATCTGTAATACCAAATGCTTGACGAAACATACGAGGATAATGATTATGTGCCCGCAAACGTGTTTCTACCTCTTCCCAGGTATTAGCCATTTCTAATGAATTGGTTACAGGCCCTTCTAAAATTTGTTGTTCCAAGGTTGAGAACGAACCATCCCACATAAGATTATGTATGCTGTTTTGTTTTTCGCTGTAAGCAATATTAATCAAGGACATACTATTTCTAGTAGTCCTTGCGCCATTGACACCGATGGAAAAGTCCAAACCATCTGTGAAAGCCTTATCTACATGGTGGCAAGAACCACAGGAAACTGTATTATCAATAGACAATTCTGTTTCATAAAACAAAAACCTCCCTAAACGAACACCTTCTTCTGTCATTGGATTATCCGCGGGCACTTCCACAGGTGGCAATCCATCAATTACAGGCATATTATAAGCTGTAGGGAAATAAGGTATGGTATCGAGACGTTCTTCAAGTTCTGTTAGATTATAGTTAGGTGATAAAGGACCTATGCTGTCTATTTTTTCCTTACAGCCTGTAAGTACAAGAGCAGCAAAACAACTTAGATAAATTATCTTTTTCATAATGAAATAATGATTTATAGATCTTGTTAGAACAATAGTCTCAGGAAAAATGTCCGTTTATCCTAAGACTATTGTCTAAGTATTCAGAGAATAGATCTAAAACGAGTATAGTCAATCATAAATTTGCTTCGAAAGAACCCTAAATAGGAATTGGAAAATATCTGTAAATGATTATTCCCTTTGGTGTTTAGATTAAAATATAATTATTCCTCGTAATGATATTTTGTAACAAAAGTTTTTTATTATTTAATAACCTCTAATAAGTAGGTGGACATAATTAGTTATAGAATAAGTAATATTTATTCTATATAAAGAGCATCAGCTATATTGATGATACTTTTGAGTGCAGTTTGATATTCTTCTGTTCCTACATCACCAGAGTGCGACACATTATTTTGAGTAATATTAATTTGATTACTTTTATTATCTGGATAAATTAATTTTTTTACATTTAGGTGGATGACCAATTCTGTCTCTGTGTCTGCGGCTATACTAATTGCCTTGTTAAAGCTCCTTGCTTGGTAAGATTCGCCTACTCCAGAATGATATAAGAAGGAGGTAGGAGATGAGCAACAAGATTCTTGGAAGCGACCCTCCATTCTCGAAAAAATATAACTGTCCCAAGCAGACCAATAATTTCCTACGTCAGATAGGGGAGAAGAAGTACTGTAGTCTCCAGGAGTAGTTGCATTTGTTGTTGCATCTAAGCCAATTCCAAAATCTAAGCTTGTGTATTCTCCTACATTAATATCGGTCAGCACAATACTCTCTCCCAAGGAAGCAGTACTGGCTTGTGAGTGATTATTGGAAAAATCAATATATTCTGCAGTACTTAGATTAGTCGTATTTCCTTCAGCATCTTTTATTTTAAGATTGGAAATAAAAAAATTGAGTACCTGTAGGGTAAGTTCAGAATTATTAGCGACATCCATATAAGCTTGGGTATAAAGTACTAATGGTTCCGTATCATAGACTGCTTTGAATGTGATTTTTAGACTTCCTGTATCCTCTGTCTTATCTTTACAGGAGGAGAAAGAAGTCAATAAAATAGATGTTAAGAATAAGAACGAAAAAAAATGCTTTTTCATAATTCTTCAGATTTAGATTTTGAGAATAAACCTGTTAAAAAATAGCTATTAAACAAGTTTTTCAAAGTAAAGATTTAAACCTCTTTTATATTCTTGTAAGTAGGTGGACGTAATTAATTTTATAATAATTTACAAGATTTTTTGATGCTGAACGAGGCGAAAAACGTAGGGATAGCAGGGCTATCACGAGGCTTTTTAACAAAGTGCAGCGCAAAAAGGCTGATTAAATTAAATACAAATTAATTGTGGCTATCTACTTAGCTTCATTAGAAGTATAAAATGGATTTATTTCAATTGAAAATATAGGATACAATGAGGGTTTTACATAAATCAGCCGACAAATAGTATAGTTTTTAAGTCCGAGGAAAAAGTAATCACAGAATAGATCTAGAACGAGTTAACTTGAGTGAACAGAACGTAGTTAGGCTACAGCGAAGCTAGCCACTTAATTAACTCATAAAACTTTTATTACACGCCACTTAATTTGCAGAGGTTATTTTAGTGCATTAAACCAACTACTTAAATTAACGTTGCCAAATAAGGTACTGTTGAGCGTATTTTCTAAAAAAGTTAAGTTTATTTGAAAAAAGTATGAATCTTTTATATTACAAACTATTAAAGCTGTATACAGGAAGTTATTACCAGCTGCTACCAGCACCACCACCTCCAGAACTTCCTCCTCCCCAAGATCCTCCACTAGAAGAACTGCTTGAGCTACTGCTAGAACGTTCTTTTCGTGGAATGATATAGGTACGAACTTGGCTATAATTACAATTCTTACAAGCGTGTTTCTTTTCTCCCAATCCTGAGGAGGAATAGGTAGCTGCGCGAATTGTTCGGTTGTAAACCTGATAGTAAGTTTTGTAACCACAGCTAGAACAAGAACTATATCTACTAAACCAAGTTTTGTAAGGTAAGATTAAGATATCATCGTGGTCATTCGTTGTCCAAACATCATAATGAACAGAATTAATTTTTTCTTCTGTGATTTGTCCTTCTTTCAGAAAACGGTCTTCTTCTCTTTCGCTGAGTTTATGCATTGGTTTGCCATTCTTTTTACTATTCCTTGGCGCATTTCGGTATTTGTGTTGAAGTTTAGAGATGATATACCAAATTCCAATATGTGGAATTGGAAAGATAAACATCCAAAATTTGAATCCTGAAAACTGAAGAATACCATGTTTCTTGTAGGGATCTTTGAGTCCGAAGGATAATAGAATAAATAGAAGACTTAAACTGCTAAAACCTATTGTAGAATAAAAATAAATCCATCCTGCACTTACCCAAGCAGAGTTTTGAGGAGAACTTACGGGTGCATAATGCTTAATACTACGCAATTTATTCTGTTTTACCTGATCTTGAATGCGCTGTAGATAGGCATTGTCTGTATACGCTTTTTCTATATTACTGACTAAGGTATCTAGTTGCTGAAAGTTATCTTGTGGGATAGCTTTAGAATTAACAATTAGTTGCTGTATGACCTCTGTTGTTATTGTTGACTTTCCATACCTAATAAAACTGGTTGTTTTACTTTGGGGCAAGTGGAGGAGTAGAAGATGCTCGTTTGTTTGGTCATAGGTAGACCCATCAATACTTTCTAAGAATTTAAATTTAACATCATAAGCAGATAGCATTTTGAAATCGTCAAGAATAATTAGACTTATATTCAAGAATGGATTTTCTGTCATCTGAGGAATTTTATTCTTAAGTGGTTTGTATATTTCTTCAGAAGCTCGATTATTGCTTGTCTTAGATCCAAGTACCCATAATTTTTCATTAGTTATAGGTGTTGCTTCATTAGTAATGCTATCCAAAATAAGTTCTAAGCTACTATATTCTTGTGCAATTTTTTGATTAAGAACTTCAAATTCGCTATCAAAATAAGCTTGATTATTAATCATATTCAAGGCTTTTTTTAAGCGCTTAGGATCTTGAATACTCTTCTTTAATAGCGTTCCAATAGTAATACTTAGTCCTTGTAGTATCCCTACACCATATTTTTCTGCCTTGAAGGCAGGCACCATATGCTTCTGCTGTATATCTTTACATTCTATATCTGTCAAGATAGTTTCTAGTCCATAACCTGTCCGAAACTCAATACGTCTTTGCCCTTTAACCATCAAGACTAATAATCCATTATTCAAACCTCTTTTACCCACTCCCCAATAGTTGATGAGGGTTGTAGCAAAATCAGCAGGTTTTTGATCTCCTATAGAATTGACAAGTACAACAGCTACTTCAATACTAGTTTCTCGCTCTAGATAATACAATAACTTATTTAACTTAGTCTCTTCTGCGCTAGTTATAATCTGGTCAGGATTACTGACAAAATCATTTCTGTTTTCCTTTGGATTGGGAACAGTTTCTATACTAAAGTGTTGTGCATTAAGACTGAAGACAAGACAAGTCAGTAGAACTGTTTGTACTATAAATAGGGGAATTTGCATGGATAATTTACTTATTTATTTAAGACAACTTTTGCCATAGATGTTTCTTGTATTTTACTATCAATCCAAATATTAAGATCTAGTTTACCTAAGAAGAATTGCTCGAAGCGATCTTCTTGTGTAGCTTGTAGCTCTGCTTTCAGATTATGAAAAGACTGCATAAGTTCTTTTCCAGAATGCATTTTGAGATATTTACGCAAATACTTAAATATAATTTTCTCGCTCTTATACAATAATTTCCGTTTATACATCATTCTGTAGGTATTTAGAATTAGAGATTCTAAAAACTGATAATTACCAAGTTCAAAATGAGTAATTAGGTTGAGAATCATTGCACCTGCATAAATATATTCATGTTCCTTGATGAGTTTATTGGCAAATACCTTATCCAGCCAGTTACTAGCAGCTTCAGCCTTGCCATTGCAGATCATGAGACAAGCGATATTATAATCAAAAACAAGCTGTCTAAAATGCCCTACATTGGGATAAAGTTGCTGGATTTCATCCAAATGTGTATTTACATAGTCTAATCCTTTACTATACTGATAGCTATTGATATAATAATCTAGCATAAACTCAATAACACGTTCTTGGATTCGGAGCATCATATGCAAATCACCCTTGACATTGGGATGTTCTAGTAGAGCTTCTAATTTATCTCTATTTTTTAGAGCTTCCTCAAACTTTTTAGCTTCTCCTTGTAAAAACATCAGATTATTGAGATCTGCAACATATTGTGGCATCAGTTCTTTAGAGATCTTATCTCGTTTTTCATGTTCCTCTACAAAATGAGCCCAATAACTACAGGCAGAGTCATAGTCTCCTTCATAACGACAGATAAAACCATTTAAGAACCAAAAAGTATCTCTAGAACGCTTGGACTTAGCCTGCGATTCGTCTTGTAATAAAGGATGCTTTTTGATCTCTTTGATCATGTCCAACTGTTCTTGGCTTCGAGCCATTTGTTTTTTATGGGTTATAAACAGGGTTTTGAGTTCGAGAAAATTATAAATACGATCATTCCTAAATTGTTCAATCAAGTCTAATTCCTCTTGTAGATTGTCATCTAGGTATTTTTTTATTTTTTGCACATTACGTTGATCCATATAGGAAGCCGTTTTGCGCTCTAAGGCATAGACCCCATGTGCAAAATATTCATCTTTCATGGCTAATTGATGTGCCTTTTGTAGCAAGACATCACACTGTTTGTACAATCCCTTTTGGCGTAGTATATCTGCTTGAAAGATCATTTGATTAATCTTTTCTCGTTTAGAACTCTTGGAGTGAAACATATACAGACCACGCAGAATAAGATTGTACAGACGATTTTTGGCAACATGGAAATTGCGCGCAGGGATACGATCTTCAAAAGCTTTTCGAATAGCTAACTCATCATAAGTTGTTTGTTGATCAAAAGCATCAAAAAGTGCCAATTGGTTCTCTGTCCCCTTGCTAGTAAAGGCTTTAGCAAGAAGTTTTACGTATCGTTTTTCGGATTGATTAAGCGATCGAATGAGTTGGTAAAGGTCATTAGAAAACTTCATGAGAATTGTACAGTTTGGGTTATCTAGACATTCACTAATTATAAATTAGTATTTAAGTACTTATGATATAAGTAGTTAGGGATTTTTAAATAACATTCATAATGTAATCTCTAGAAAACCAGTTGGCTAAGTATAAAATAGAATACACTAACGTTTGCTACAGTGTATTAAGTAACAGTCCAAATATTCTGGTAGTTATCTTTAGCCGATTTTAAGCCATTTTACGCTTCATAGAGCCTCACTGTAGTGCGCTACAGCTCTGTTCTGCTCCTTGAATCTGACTTAGATCATTCTAAATCTATTCTACGAGTATTTTTGTCTTTTTACTTAAGTAAGATGTCCACCGGCAAGTTAAGCAAATATTTTTAGGAAAAAGCTAGCACCAACACAATTTTATTTTAGGAATTTTTAGACACTTCCCCAATAAGGCTATTTATCATGTATATTGAGTTGAGTTTTTAAGTAAGTAGATAAAGGTATTTGCCTTAGATTTTAATGATGCTTTTGCAAAATATCCATAACAAAGGTGTTCACTTTATTGATCCTTTCAGGGAGCACCTTTTCTTTTGCTCTGCTTTAGTGCCTCATGGCACAAACTTACAAAGGATGTTAAAAAGTGAGAGAAGATAAACTCCCCAAATAAAAAAGTGGCTTCCTGTTTAGGGAAAGCCACTTGTTTTCAACAACTTACATGTGCTTACTTGCCATGTTATATTTTTAATCTACATTATCATGTAGAAATGAATTATCTTTTAATTCCGGCTCATCATCATCAGAAAGCGTCCACTTTGATGAATTCTGTTCTGTAGAAGGTGTAACCTCATCTAGACGAACCCCTCTACGGAGATAAGCAGGTTGATTTTCCAATTCGTTAATTCGTTCAGGATCATTCAGTTTGACGCTCATATTTCTTAAGCGATGACGACGATCTTCTTTTTCTTCCGTCTCTTCCTTTGCTTTATCCACCTTTTTTTTCTCAATATAAGGATCTTGAGCCTCTATTGAATATTTTGGTGTTTTTTTTTGATTGTCTTGCTCAAACTTTGGATTAAATCCTGTATTCCCAGAGCTATAATTCTTGCGTGAATTGTTATCAAGATCATCATCTAAAGAGACGCGAATCTGCTTAGCATTTACATTCTCTTTTGGACGCATATTTTCATGCTGTTCCTTGATCTTACTCTTATTTGTTTCAAAACCTGTAGCTATGACGGTAACAGATAATTTCTCACCTAGGTTTTCATCATAACAGTTCCCCCAGATCAAGTCTGTACCATAACCAGCTTCTTCTTGGACATATTCCGTGATCTCAAAAACCTCATCCATGGTTACTTCCTTAGTACCAGAAGTGATATTCAATAAGATATGTTTAGCACCTTTGATTTCATTATCTTCTAATAGTGGCGACTGCAATGCTGCCTCAACAGCACGTCTAGCTCTATCTTCTCCCTCCATGACTGCTGTACCCATAACAGCTACACCCGAATCTCTCATTACAGTATTCACATCCTCAAAGTCCACATTTACATACCCTGGTACCGTAATAATTTCTGCAATACCTTTAGCAGCAGTAGTTAAAATATCATCTGCTTTAGAGAAGGCATCTCCTAGACTCAGATTACCATAAATTTTACGCAACTTATCATTAGAAATAACAATCAAAGTATCTACATTTTGTTTCAACTCCGAAATTCCTTCCAATGCTTGTTTCATTCTTCTGCGACCTTCAAAAGCAAATGGCATGGTCACGATCCCAACTGTAAGAATATCTGCTTCTCTTGCTGCTTTAGCAATAACTGGAGCAGCACCTGTTCCTGTTCCTCCACCCATACCAGCAGTTACAAATAACATTTTGGTAGAGTTAAAAAAGCCTTTGATTTCTTCTAGTGACTCTATACAAGCTTCGCGGCCAATGATGGGTTTAGATCCTGCACCTCTACCTTCAGTCAGGCTAGGGCCTAGCTGAATACGAGTAGGGATTTTGCTCATATTCATAGCTTGGTTATCAGTATTACAGATCGCAAAATCTACCCCTACAATACCCTGATTATGCATATAAGAAACTGCATTACTACCACCACCACCTACACCAATCACTTTTATTATTTGATGAGAATCATCCGGTATATTAAATTGCATAATTTTTTAACATTATCTCTGTTTAGCAGTGTTTTTAACTCAAAAAAACTTTTGCTGAGTTCTAGAAAATTTCAGTAACACCACTTATTTTATATTTGTACTTGTTCTACACTCTGGGTTCTAACTCTAGTGGAATAATAAATTAGAACAATAGATCTGCAAATGTACAAATTTTATTCTTTAGATCCAAGAACGATAGATTAGATTACCTATTATAATAAATTGACTATCAAAGAGATAGATTAGAATAGTTCTTTAAGATAATTCTGTTTAACCTATTGATTATCAGTTTATTAATTAGAGCGTAATTTTCACTTGTTTATAGATCGTTATTAGGTTCAGCCTCAAACCACTCTTTTGTCTTCTTGAACAAACGCTCATACCATTTTGATTTAGAGCTAGTTTGTTGAGGTTCTTTTTTAGAAGAAGAAGTTTTGGAATTTGAATAGTTGTCAGAAACATCTAGATAACCAGCATCTTCATTACTTTCTTCTATTCCCTTGAGGATCAATCCGATAGCAGTAGAGTAGATTGGGCTAGTGACCTCTGCTTCATAGCCATGAGCCAAATGTTCTGTAGGAACCCCCAAACGAGCAGTCATACCTGTATGTAATTCTACCAGTTCAGTGAGATTTTTCAACAAAGCACCACCACCAGTCAAGACAATACCACCAATCAATTTACGCTCAAAACCAAAGCGTTTGATTTCCCAATAAATATGATCAAAAATTTCTTCTACACGAGCTTGAATAATACGAGCCAAATTCTTTTCAGAGATTTCCTTGTGTGCTCTTCCTCTCAGCCCAGGGATTGTGATGATACGGTTTTCTTTGATCTCTTCTGCCAAAGCACAACCAAACTTTACTTTCAATTGCTCAGCTTGATTATTCATTACGTTACATCCTTCTTTGATATCTTTAGTGATTACATTACCACCAAAAGGAATCACAGCAGAATGGCGAATAATACCTTCGTGGAAGATTGCCAAATCTGTAGTTCCTCCTCCAATATCTACCAAAGCGACACCTGCTACCATCTCTTCCTCACTCAATACTGCCATAGAAGAGGCAATAGGTTCTAAGGTAAGATTTTCCATTTCCAAACCTGCTTTTTCTACACATTTGAAGATATTTTTGGTTGCTGTGATTTGCCCTGTAATAATATGAAAGTTAGCCTCTAGGCGAATTCCAGACATACCAATAGGATCTAAAATTCCTTGCTCATTATCTACAATGTATTCTTGGGGAATCACATGCAAAATCTTATCACCTGGGGGCAAAACTAATTTGTACATATCTGAGACTAGGTCTTCAATATCCTCTTTAGAGATTTCATCATGGATGCTATGTCTAGTCAAGATTCCTCGGTGTTGCAAGCTCTTGATATGCTGTCCAGCAATACCTACATTCACAACATTAATTTCTACTCCTGAACGGCGTTCTGCTTCGTTCACCGCATCAGAAATAGCTTTTACGGTCTTTTCAATATTGGATACAACTCCTCTCAATACTCCCGTAGAATCTACTTTGCCCATTCCAAGGATCTCTAATTTACCATGTTGATTTTTTCTACCTGCGATAGCGCAAATTTTTGTGGTTCCTATGTCAAGCGCTACTACGATTTCTGATTCGTTCATCTTTATTCTATTTCTTTGCGATTTAATGTGATCTATTTTGTGTTTCCAAACGGCAAAAGCTGTGAACTATCAATAGAAGTTACTGAATAATACTGAAGAGATTACTCGAATCTATTCTTAAAAGAACTTCGTTATCAAAGTCTATTTTTTCTTATGTTTTTTGCCTACTACTTGTCCCTTGTAAGCCAAGCTAATAGACTTGTATTCATTCCAACCCATACGTGAGAGACCTTCTTTGTAGAATACCTTCAGCCGATCGAACTTATCCTCAATATGTTCATCAGGCATCCCAAAATGGATAGAGTGGTCACCCAACTTAGGGGTTAAGATCACATCACCAGAATAGACCATATGGATTTGTTCAATCTGTGCATCTAAGAACGGATCTTTTTGAATGAATTTCACAAGATTAAATAACTTTTTCAGTTTATTGTCTTTTGCTTCTAAGTAGTTTTCGGTATAATGCCCTATAGCCCCTGTTACGACAACTACTCTAGCAGGATATTGTCTACTAGTTTTATCACTTGCCATTACGCGAACACCATCTGAATCTAGATAATACCCACTAGTTTCATCATTCATATCGCAAACTCGCATAATGGGAACACGCTGTTTGACGTGAATGTTAACGGTGTTGAGTGCATCTATATAAACCTGTGCCTGCTTTATATAAATATTTTTTTTCTCTAAAACTTCTTCTAATTTATTGACCTGTATCTCTCCAATGGCTTTACCTTCTATGGTGCCACCATTTTCGGCTGTAATTGCTTCTAGTACGTCTTCTTGTGTAACAAATTTGCTTTTTGCTTCATTCTTCTCAATCTCAATAACAATATTTTTTACCTTGCTTGTTTGCTTGTGTCGAATGGCAGCAATGATTACAAATAGTAAAATAAGCACCCCCAAGCCTTTCGAGAGTCGCTGGACAATCCAACTTATTCGTTTGGGATGTACTTTCATGATTACAAATTAGTATTTTTTAATAACATATTTAGTTCCAAACCATAAAAATCTGTGCAATGTTCCTTATTTCCAAATTTAATCTTGCTTTTTGTGCAAAAAAATGCTTTTCTTCTAGATTTAAATCGGATAGATTAGCGTCTTCTATTCAAATAAGAATATTCAAAAGAGTAAGGCTTTACACTTTCTTTTAGAAGAGCTACTCAGTTCTATCGTATTATTTTTTGATGAAGTGACCATCTAAGAAATTAGCAATATCTTTTACCATCGCACCGATATCTCCAGCACCCAAACTCAAGAGGACATCTGGACTATAATTCTTTAAAGTAGCCAATAATTCTTTTTTATTGATCAGAAGCTTGTGCTTTAGTTTCATTTGTCTATAGATCAATCCAGAGTCAACTCCTTCGATAGGTAGTTCTCGGGCAGGATAAATATCTAATAAAATAACTTCATCCAAAAGATCTAAGGCTTTTGCAAAACCTGCTGAAAAATCTTGAGTTCGGCTGTATAAATGAGGTTGAAAAATACCTGTTATTTTTCGATTAGGATATAATGCTCTAGTTGCTTGTATAGCTGCACTTAACTCACTAGGATGATGTGCATAATCGTCAATAAAAGTATATTGATCGGTTACACGCACAAACTCAAAACGTCTTTGGATACCTTTGAAACTCGCAATGGCTTTGCGCAAAGCTTCAAGATCTGCACCCAATTCAATTGCTACACTAATTGCAGCAGTCAAGTTTTCTATATTATGTTTTCCTGGCATCAAGGTTTCTAGATGATCTAGTACCAAATCAGGATGTTTATAGTCAAAACGTGTTTTAGCTCTGTAATGAATATTCGTACTTGTATACTCTCCAGCATCTATACCATAACTTTTCCATTGAATATCTGAATTCACTTCCTTATTGATAGATAAGCTATGATGATGATATAATTGTTCTTGTGTTTGTTGAGCATACTGATGAAAGGTAGCTTCTAAACTGTCTTTATCTCCATAGATATCTAAATGGTCAGCATCCATGGAAGTAATAATAGAAATATGTGGATGTAGATGCAGAAATGAACGATCAAATTCATCTGCTTCCATGACAACCCACTCAGAATTTCCTGCTACAAAATTGGAATTCAAATTACTGGAAATTCCACCTAAAAATGCAGTACAATCAATACCTGATTCTCGCAGTAAATGGGTGAGCATAGAACTAGTTGTAGTTTTGCCATGTGTTCCTGCTACACCAATGGTCTTGCGATGCTTAGAAATAATTCCTAAGACTTCTGCTCTCTTTTTCAAGATGTAGTTATTGGCTCGAAAGTAGCTCAATTCTTGGTGTGTAGCTGGAATAGCAGGCGTATATACCACCAAATCAATTCCTTTAGGAATCAAATCTGGATTGTCTTCATAATGAATTTGCATACCTTCTTGGCTGAGCTGATGGGTCAACCGAGTTTGTACACGGTCATATCCATACACCGTCATACCTAAGTGCCTAAAATAGCGTGCTAATGCACTCATTCCAATTCCTCCAATACCTACGAAATAAACTACTTGAAGTTGATCTAAATCTTTCATCCTTGATAGCTATATTGTGAAGTTATCTATCTACTTACTTATTTAAACAACCTCTATTTAAGTAGATAGCCACAATTAATTTGTATTTAATTCAATCAGCCTTTTTGCGCTGCACTTTGTTAAAAAGCCTCGTGA
>JAKVCT010000139.1 GCA_022448995.1 Saprospiraceae bacterium | reverse complement strand
GTCTATTTTTCTCAAAAACACCAATATCTGCTCCTATGATTCTACACACATCCACCAATAAGGTTCGACCTTCAAAGACATAATTCAAGTCATCTTCTTTTTTATAATCTACATCAGACACTTCATCAAATTCATCTCTGATCTCACCTACAATCTCCTCCAAAACATCCTCCATAGTCACAATTCCAGATGTTCCACCATACTCATCTACAACTACTGCCATGTGTGTTCTACGCATTTTGAACTCGCTAAATAGATCATCAATTTTCTTACCTTCTGGAACAAAAAATGCATCTCGGACTAAGCTTAACCAATCAAAATCTTCTCCTTTATCAAAATGTTCCAAAAGATCCTTAGCATATAAGATTCCAATTACCTTGTCGTAATTTTTGTCATATACAGGTAATCTTGAGAAAGAAGACTCACGAATGATGTTCAAAACTTCACTAAAGTTCCACTCCTTTTCCACTGCAACTACTTCTACACGAGAAGCCATAATACTTCCTACTGCTGTATTACTAAAGCGGACAATTCCCTTCAACATATCTACATCTTGTTGAGCGTATTGAGAGTCATTCACAGTCATTTCGATCACTTGTGCAATATCTTCAGGACTAACTACTTGAGTATTATTATCCATACGCTTACGTAGACGTTTCTCAATAATCTGTGTACTAGACACCAAAAACCAACTTAAAGGTCTGAATATGAACCTAAAAAATAAAAGTGGCCGACTCATTAGATTGGCAATCCGCATTGTATTAATAGTTGCATAAACTTTGGGAGCAACCTCACCAAACAAGACTAACAAGAAGGTTACTAAAACAGTAGTAACTAGCATATTCAACCATTGTGGTTCAGTGGGCAGCCAAGGTTCCAGCACAAAGTTGGAGATCAAGATAATCGCTACATTCACCAGATTATTTGCAATCAATATAGTAGAAAGTAAATAGCGCGGCTTGTCCAATAGATTTAAAATACGCTGATTGGTAGGGGAATCATCTTCTCTCAATCGAGTTTTATCCTTGTGAGTTAGAGAGAAAAAGGCTACTTCTGATCCAGAAAGTAGACCTGAGCAAAATAAAAGTAAACAAGTAACTGCAAAGGATATCCACACTGACCAATCTACTGCGGTGTCAGTTAGAAGAAGAGGATTATAATATGAATAAAAATTAGCTACAAGTTCTTGATATGGTTCTGTTTCCAAGGTAACAGTTATTTATACAGATGCAAATTAAGATTAAGTATCTAACCTTTGGTGATTATAGATCTGTAATTTTCTACTGAATATTATTTATCAATTAATATATTGTTTTTTCTGACAACTTGGCAAAGTTACTACAAGTTTTTTGAAATTAAGCTGAATTAATAAAGCTTATTCGAGTAGTTTTGTGGAGATCTTCGTATAGTTAAACCTTTGAGTATTTCCCCTCTAGATACATTTATATTCTAGAAGTTGTTTAAAAATCATCTGAATTTCTGCATTAAATCTAATTCTTAAACAACTTTCTAAAAAAACAGACTTTATCACAAATTCAAATGACTAAAAGTATCTGAACTTATAATAAAGTCTATCCATTTATTTAAGCGATCTTCTTCTGAATCGAGTTCTTAGAACGGTAAATCATCGTCTTCCTGTACGATTTGCTTCACTCCACCTTGCGTGGCTGTTGTATTATTAGTATTCACTCCACCGTATTTATCCTCCATTGGTGGATAATTATTTCCAGTGGAACGATTTTCTGATTCTTTTCCTTTAGCCAACACTCTGATAACATTTGCTCTAACCTCCGTGATGTAGCGCGTTTCTCCGGATTCTGTCTGCCAGCTTCTATTCGTCAATTTTCCTTCTATATATACCCTTGTACCTTTCTGTAATTGACGTTCTGCACGCTTAGCCAATTCTCTCCAAGCTACCACTCTGTGCCATTCTGTAATCTGTTGCCATTCACCACTCTTATCTTTATAATTTTCATTAGTAGCCACCTTTAGTGTAGCTACAGTAGTTTCATTTTCGTAGTTGCGAATCTCGGGCTCACTTCCCAAATTCCCGATAAGTATAACCTTATTAATCATTTTTATTATATATATTAAGTTAACAGTCCGTGACTTATTAATTTAGTTAGCTAGCAATCAGAAATTTATATAATTATACTTTCTGTGAGAGCAAAAAAATAGTTGCTGGTTGTCTATCAATTAGTTTTCAAGCTCATAAGAGCCATACAAGACAAAACCTTTGCATACCGTAGTTAAGTATTAAGTGTTATTTTTATTTTTTACGGAACATCAAAGGTATTTTTGGGACTAAGTTGATTAGCTATAAACACTTCAATAACCAAGTACCTCTAAATTACTAAAAAATAGTCAAAAAAAGGACAGAATTAAGGAAAAGCGGTTATTTAAACGATTAAAACCACAATATATAATCTAAAAGTTTAAACTTGGGCTTTTATCCTTGCAGTATGTATCTATAATTTTAGGAAAAGCAAAGTTAAGCAATTCTGTTTTTTTTATCTTGATAATCTTAGGATCTTGCAGAAAAAATTCATTTGTACAATCAATTTCTATAAATCTTGCTACAATACGCTGATGCGATAAAGTTTGTTTGTAAGGTTTGGAAAATCGTTGAATCTTGAATTTAGCATCACCAATTTTTCCCTTCCATTTGTCGTTTTTTTCCAACTCTTCTTGGTCAAATAGTTTATCCAACTCTATCATAGGAAACTGATAAAGCCCCTGCCAAATATCCTTCCCTTCACGCTTCAAAAGCTGTGTCTCTCCCTGCGAGTTACAGACTAAATAATAGAAAAAGCGATCCTTTTTTTTAATTTTTTTGCTCTTGACAGGCAAGAGGTTGACCTTTTTATCAGTAAAAGCCACACATTTTTTCTGATGTAAACAGGTAGTACATAAAGCTTGTTTGGGTTTGCAATGTGTTGCCCCAAAATCCATGATAGCTTGATTGTATACTGCTGCTTTTCTCTTAGGTAATAATTCCTGTGCTAAAGCTGCAAAAGTCTTTTTGCCCAAGGTAGTATCTATTGCTGTTTCAATTCCAAAGAAACGCGACAATACTCGATATACATTTCCGTCTACCACAGCATGTGGCAAATTGTAGGAAAAGGAAGCAATTGCAGCGGCGGTGTAATCTCCTACCCCTTTCAAAGCTCGAATTTCTTCATAGGTTTTAGGAAAAATACCTTGATAATTTTCTTTGATATACTTAGCAGTAAAATGTAAATTTCGTGCTCTAGAATAATAGCCCAAGCCTTGCCACAACTTCAATACATCATCTTCAGGAGCATCCGCCAAATCAGTTACAGTAGGATAATTCTTCACAAATTTCTCATAATAAGGCTTGCCTTGTTCTACACGTGTCTGCTGTAGGATAATCTCTGAAAGCCAGATATAATATGGGTTCTGTGTCTTTTTCCAAGGCAAATTACGATCCTGATTTTCTGCCCACTTGAGTAACTTAGATGTAAAAAATTGAAGTTGCTTATCCTGCATAATTTGAATTCATTGATGCGATTACTTAAGTTCCACTATACAATAACTCTAGAAATAAAAAAAGGTTATTCCTAACTCAATAGAAATAACCTTCAGATATATATCCAAAGCGATAGCCTTCAGCTTATCGCTGATTTATAAGTATCAATTCTAGTATTCTAGCAATTTGATCAACTGTTCTCTCATACGATCATGCGGCAAGAAGTTTTTCTCCAAAGCTCCAGCAAATGGGAACGGAGAATCTAAAGCTGCTGCACGCAAAACAGGCGCATCCAAATCTTCGAAATGATGCTCAGAAATATAAGCAGATAGATCTGCACCGATTCCACCTGTCAAAGTATCTTCATGTACAACTAGCACACGATTAGTTTTTGCTACAGATGCCCCAATAGTTTCATAATCTAAAGGTAAAAGTGTACGTAAATCAACTACTTCAACATCTACGCCCAATTCTTCTACTAATTTAGTTGCCCAATGTACAGCATTTCCATAAGCTAAAATAGTTGCTTCAGTACCTTCCTGTACTACTTTTGCTTTACCAATCTCTACGGTATAATAACCTTCAGGAACTTCACCCGACATACTTCTATACAAAGCTTTGTGCTCAAAGAACATCACAGGATTAGGATCTTCAAAAGAAGCTAATAATAGGCCTTTTGCATCATATGGATTGGATGGATAAACGATTTTCAGACCTGGTGTATGGAAAAACCATGCTTCATTACTCTGAGAGTGGAAAGGTCCTGCCCCTACACCACCACCAGTTGGCATACGGATTACCATATCTACATTTTGTCCCCAACGGTAATGCAATTTGGCTGCATTATTTACAATCTGATTGAAACCACAGGTAGCAAAATCTGCAAACTGCATTTCCATCATAGCCTTGTAACCACTCAAACTCAAACCTAGTCCCATCCCCATGATTGCACTCTCACAAAGAGGTGTATTGCGTACACGATCATGTCCAAACTCTTCTACAAATCCTTGTGTAATTTTGAATACGCCTCCATATTCAGCAATATCTTGGCCCATGAGTACCAACTTAGGATGTCTAAGCATAGCTTCATGCAAACCTTCAGAGATAGCATCTACAAAACGAATTTCCTTGGTAGTTGTACTCGGAGTAGTTTCTACAACTTCATGTGGTGCATATACATCATTCAACTCATAGTCAATACTAGAATTCACATCAGGTTCAGCATAGGCTACTTGTAATCCACTTTCAATTTCTTGCTTGTAGGACTTTCTGATATCCAAAATCATTTCCTCTGTCAAGACACCTTCTTCCAATAGGTAAGCCTCAAAGTTTTTGACAGGATCTTTCTCTGCCCAAGTATCCATCAACTCCTTAGGAACATACTTAGTTCCAGAAGCCTCCTCGTGTCCACGCATACGGAAAGTCTTACACTCAATCAATACAGGTTGAGGATTCTTACGGATATCTTTAGCTACCTTTTTGATGGTATCGTAAACCTCTAGAATATTATTTCCATCAATTTTCAAACCTTTCATTCCATAGCCTACTGCACGATCTACCAAATCCTTACAAGCGTATTGCTCGTCTGTTGGAGTAGATAATCCGTAACCATTGTTTTCAATAACAAAAATAACAGGCAACTTCCAAACTGCAGCAACATTCAATGCTTCGTGGAAATCTCCTTCACTTGTTCCTCCCTCACCTGTAAAAGCTACCGCCACTTTTGCTTCTCCACCAATTTTGTTTGCCAACCCTACACCACCTGCAAAGGATAATTGTGGCCCTAAATGTGAAATCATTCCAACAATATTGTGCTCTGGTGCACCAAAGTGGAAAGAACGATCACGTCCTTTTGTGAAACCTGGCATTTTACCTTGCCACTGGCAGAATAAACGGTGCAAAGGCACTTGGCGCGTTGTAAATACACCCAAATTACGGTGCATGGTGAAGATATATTCATCCATTTCTAAAGCAGAAGTTACCCCCACTGCAATAGCTTCTTGACCGATTCCTGCAAACCATTTACTAATACGCCCCTGACGAAGCAATACTAGCATTTTTTCTTCTACCATTCTTGGTTTTAGAATAGCTTTATAAAGTTCTAATAACTTCTTTTTGCTTAGTCTTTTCTTGTTGTACTTAATAGCTGTAGAACGTGTTACTTGTTCCATGATTCTATTTGAGATAAGTTAGATAAAACATTAATTGCGAGTTGTTTATTTATCCTCTATCAATTAATTTTTATAGTCTTTCGTGAAGATTAAAAGCAAAGGTACATATTCTGCCAAAGAATAAAAGATTCTGTCTGTTTTATTTTAATCAACTCTATTAAATAGAATAGTACGCCGATACAAAAAATGCTCTAACCAAACTGGCTAGAGCATTTGCAAAATTATATAATTAGTTTTAGTCCTTTTTGTAATCTTTTAAGGCTTCTTTCAAAGCTTCTATTTCTTTATCTCGGGCTTCATGACTTTCATGGTAGACTACGGGAATCCGAGTGATTTTACCAATATAATAAGCAGCAAAATCTTTTACCCGAAAACGATAAGCATTCCCCACAGTCGCTTCCTCACTACCAGCATATAGATATTGGGTGTCATTATCCAATAAAGGAATTAGGGCAGGTAAAGCCTTATCCCACAATTCTAGAAATATTATACCTGTTGTTCCTTCATCATTATGTTTATACAAGAGTCCCCAAGAATTGGCATAACCTGTATAATTATTGGCTAAAGCTTTGGCATAAATCTCAGCAATCATTTTTTTAGGAACATCCTTATGATAAGTAAATTGCTTAATATCTAGAATCTCACAAGCAAAGAAACGGGCTTTCATAGGTGCTAATTCATCCTTAACTACAGCAACTAATTTATCATAGCCTGCATCTTTCCAAGCTTTGGTTGCCACCTCTTCTCTCACCATATAATTAAAGAGATCTCCATAATGATGAATCATTAATTTATCTATAATTTCGATAGAATCAGAAAAGATATTCATAGTGTTTGTTTTAGGTTGATTGGTGGTTGGTGTTCCTTTGCAATTAACCAATAGAAAAGCGACTAATAATAGAATAATAAGCCTACTCATCTTTTAGTTTAGCTGTTTCTACCCAACCTTGATCACCTGTTTTAGGACCTTGCACAATTTCCACTTTTGCCATATCATCCTCTTCTTCTATGATTTTCATACGTGTAGATTCTGGTAATAATGGATCATTTTCCGAAGGTTCATCTTTGTTTGCTGCAAAGTGTAAGTTATCTTCAGTTGGAACTTTTATACCAGGTAATGGCAAGTTTGCTGTATCTTCACCATCTCCTGAATCTTCAAAATCAAGTGCTTGAACATAACCTACCTTATCTACATTCTCCCCATCTAATATTTTAATTTTGTTATATTGTGTGTCCCCTTTAGCAAGATTTCTCAAATGTTCTGCCTTAGTCCCTTTACTCACTTGAAAAAGCTCCGTTGTTTTATCTCTATCATAAACAACCGTATTATCAGCCTTTGCTTTCATTGTACCTCTTGCTTTAGAAGAATTCCATTTTTCAGCTGCTTCTAAGAAATTCTTAGATGGTACTCCTTCAGAAACTAAATCAAAATCTATTTTAGTCAAAACACCAGAACCATCTTTTTTCCATCCCCATTGAACAGAACCATAATATTCTCCCTTATCGTTTCCTTCAAGAGCAATAGCACTTGTTTCAAATTCTTTACTAGAATTATTTCCACCACTAATGGTGGGTGCATCTTCTAAATAAGCTGTTTTATTCCATTCCCCATCTTTTTTCTCTGCATATTGACCAGTATCACTCTCTTCATAATCTCCCATTTCAGTTTCATCTCCTCCAGCCTCTAAGTCAAAAGTTCCATAAATTGGATTAGGTGCATCAGCTAAACGGTCTATCCTATAGCCATCATCTGTCATTTTCTGTTGTTGATTAGGCTCTAATGCTTTTACATTTCCATTTTTTTCATTTTTTACAATTTGAGATAACCCTACTTTAGTTGCATCTACATCATCATTAGGCTTAAATTCTAATTCAAAAATAAGCCTATTATTTTCATCATTAAAATCATATTCCGCATCATCAATAATAAAGTCTCCATAATGTGAACTTTTAGTAGCGCGTTGTACTACTTCGTCTTTGGGTACTTTAGGTTTTTTCAGATCAGTAAGTTCAGTCTTAGGAGTAGGTGTTTTATCTAACTCTTTTCCTTTTTGCACAGCATCCGTTTCTAAACTATCATCTACGTTCATAGAAACATCATCTGTTCCATTTGTTAATGAAACATCAGGTTTAACTTGCCCTTTTAATTGTTGTAGTAAGTGAGCTGCCTCTTCTGGCAGGTATTTTTCTGCGCCCGAAGCTATGTGAATATTCATACCCTTGGTAATTGCATGAGCATTCATTGTAGCAGGCAAAGCGGAGTTATAATGAACACGAACTTCACTTAGATCCAAACCTGAATCTAGTTCCATATTTGCCTTAAGATCATCAGGTAAACCTGTTGTATTCTCAGTGCCTAACAGGGGATTTTCACTTGTATCACTATCCGCTATTTCCTGAATTTCCTGCTGCCAGTTAGAATCTTCTCGATTATCCTCAAAGTTATCTTGGGATTTGTTTTGAGAAGTATTATTTTCATTAATATTCTGGGAATAAGTCTCCTCTGTTCCTTGTGTTTTCATAATAATTTTGGTAATTCGTATTTAATTGTTTTATTTCTACATTAATATACAAAAAAAAGAGATTAAAGAAAAGACTAGATATATGTTATTAACACTAATTGCAAAAACATTTCAAGGCTTAGAACCTATCTTGGCAAAAGAATTAGAAAAGCTAGGTGCAGAAGATATTAAGATCCTAAATCGTGCGGTTTCCTTTGAAGCACCTTTAGAACTCTTATACAAAGCCAATTTGTGTTTACGTACAGCCTTGCGAATCATTCATCCATTGGCAGATGAAAAAGTACACAATCAAAAAGAATTGTATGAAGTTGCAAGAAGCATAAACTGGACACGTTGGTTCACTCCTAGAAATACATTTTCGATTAAAAGTACAGTGAGTAATGCTCCAAATTTCAACAACTCTACCTTTGTTTCTATGAAGGTAAAAGATGCGATTGTTGATCAGTTTAGAGATTATAAAGGTAGCCGTCCTTCTGTAGATCGCGAAAATCCAGATGTACGTATAGAAGTTCGTATTTTTAAGAACTTATGTACTATTTCTATTGATAGTTCAGGTGATTCCTTGCACCGTAGAGGTTACCGAACTGGTGGGCATCGTGCACCAATCAACGAAGTGTTGGCAGCAGGTATGGTTTTAATGACGGGTTGGGATGGAACAAACACTTTCCTAGATCCAATGTGCGGTTCAGGAACAATCCTTACCGAAGCGGCTATGTATGCAGCTAATATTGCACCTAATCTAAAACGTAAAACCTTTGGTCTACATCATTGGAAAAATTTTGATGAAAAGCTTTGGGATAAGGTTTGGCTAGAAGCTCGCGTTGGAACAAGAGATTTTGATGGTGCAGTTATGGGTTCAGATATTTCTAAATATGCCATCAATGAAGCTCGAAATAATGTAGTAGAAGCTGGTGTAGATGAATGGATTCGCTTGGGTGTAAGTTCCTTTGCAGATCGTAAAATTCCTAAACAAGCTGGTACAATTCTCTTCAACCCACCTTATGATGAGCGTTTACATATTCGTGATATTGAGCAGTTCTACAAAGAAATTGGTGACACATTAAAACAAAACTACTCCGGTTTTGAAGCTTGGATTTTAACCAATAATCAAAGAGGGGTCAAACGTATTGGTTTGCGTCCTTCTCAACGTACCGTTTTGTATAATGGTGCTTTAGAGTGTCGTTTGTTAAAGTATGAATTATACAAAGGTCGGAAAGACGAAGAAGAAAACAAAGAAGTAGTAAAAATTAAAGAAGAAAAAGTTAAAACAGAACAAGCTAAACCGAAGACTTCTGCACCAAAACCAAAGGCTAAAACAGTAGCAGATAGAGATCTAGAAATTGCTAAAGAAATGAAAGCTAATGGAATTGATCTTGCGCTAATAGAGAAGATTACGGGATTATCTCAGGCAACTATCGAGACTTTATAAAAGGTTGTTTTGCTTGAATGAATTAATAACAGTACAGACTGAGTAAATATCAAACTGTTTCCTAGGCCTCTTTTGAAAGAGGCTTAGATTTTGAAATATTTACTTATTTTACTAATTTTATAACGTATATAATAACCCCCTAGAAATTATAGATTCTAGGTCCTAGACTTGTATAGTAGCATTATACCTTACGATTTTCATTAATACTAACTTCTTGAACTAAAGAAGATACTGCAATTATTGGATATCTTAGTCTATAGTAAAGCTGTATTCCCCATGAAGTCACTATTACTCCTAATCAACTGGTAGACAATATTTTTTAAGTCATAACTATTCTATTTTTTTAGTGTGCTATGCTTCCACTATAAAATCTAAAAATGGTCTTTTCTGACTCTAATCATACTCATCTACCATAGATTTCAAGGTAACTTCAATATTAATTATATGCTTCTCAGATTAAATTAAATTGTTTATCATTATATCTTACTAAGGAACGATAAATGTCAGATCCAACTAATTTACAAGCAGAATTACAAGCCAAACGATACAAAAAAATCTTCTTTTTACAAGAAGAAGATGTGTTTAATGTACATAATGTTGGTGAGCAAATTTTTAATCAAAAAGATGCCGCGTTTGCAGAGTTTTATGCTTGGACTGAATACCAAAGTGATTTTACTTCTTACTTTACAGACACTGTTTTAGATGAGATTGAAAGAGAAGAAGAGACTACTTGGCGAGATCTAATCCTTGCAGATTTGGATAAAGACTTTATATCACGTCAGGAACAAATGGGATATAAACTCTACAAAATGGGAGTTCCCTTTGAAGCCTACTTAGCCTCCATAGTAGCCTTTCATGAGATCATAGAAAACATCATCACACGAAAAGGTTTGGGAAGTATAGAAATCTTTAGATCCTTTAGAAAAATTACAGGCATTCAGATGTGTGTAATTACAGATATATATAATTCTATTTCGAATAAGACAATCAAAGAGCAACATACAGTCTTGATGTCTATGTCTACCCCAGTAACTCGTCTGTGGAAAGGAGTATTGTTTCTTCCAATTGTTGGAATCATAGACTCTTTGCGTGCTCGAGAAATTATGGCAGCTGCCTTGAGTGAAATTGCAAATGCACAAACCTCAGCTTTTATTATTGATATTAGTGGTATTGCAGTGATGGATACAGCTGTTGCAAACTACCTTATCAAGCTAACTCAAGCTACTCGTCTAATGGGTTGTACTTCAATTCTCTCTGGGATTTCCCCCGTAGTTGCACAAACCATTGTAGAACTCAATATTAATACTGGACAGCTTATTGCGACAGGTAACATGGAAGATGCACTCAAACGTGCATTCAAAATGGTAGGTGTAGAAATTCATCAAAGTATATGATTGGTAAATAGATAATATGATATCTTAACAAGTATCCCCCAGACACTTGTTGCTACAGAATCACTTACATGAAGTTATCTAAATAATCATCTAAACTTATACATTAAATCTAATTCTTAAACAACTTCTATTTTAGAATATTTATTTTCAAATTCCCCCTAAGCAATAATCCGTTAAAATTTAGAAAACCTAAGCAGTATGTTTAACGGATAAAACCTAAGGATAAATTAACTAAAAACATTACATTATGGCAGAATTCGTAGCATTTAACCCAGCTGTAAAAGCTAAGGGATTAAATATTTTAGGATTTATTACCTGTATGCGAAGAGGACAAGAACATCGTAGAAAAATCCTAAAAAAGTCTGGTATAGACCCCCAACCAGATAGCTGGTATCCCATGCAATTTTGGCTAAATGCCTTCAAGGGATTGAGCCAGGAAATTGGAGAGCTCAACCTATTCTTAATGGGTAAAAAGATCATAGACAGTGCAGAGTTTCCTCCTGTGAAGGATTTGGAACAAGCATTAGACTCTATAAATATTGCTTACCACATGAACCATCAAGTAGATGGAGAGACAATGTTTAACTCTGAGACAGGACAAATGCTGGACGGAATCGGATACTACAAACTAATATCCTTCAATGAAGTAAGACGAAAAGCAGTGATGAAATGTAAAAACCCATATCCCAGTAAATTTGATGAAGGTCTAATTGCTAAAATTGTCGAAAAATTTAGGCCTGTAGATTCCAACTTTTACGAAGTAAAAATTGATATCACTAAGGAACGTCGTTCTAAAGGAGGAGATTCCTGCACATACTTAATTAATTGGTAAACATATCCTAAAACCAGCCAACAACAAAACTAAAATCTAAAGAATTATGGCAGAATTTGTAGCATTCAATCCTATCGTTGAAGTTAATGGACAAACTATGTTATCTTTTGTCAACTGCATTAGCAGAGGCAAAGCGCTTAGGGCAAAAATCTTGGCAAATCACAATCTGATTCCCCAAGCTAATCAATGGTTTCCAATGCAATTGTGGCTCAATGCGTTCAAAAACTTAGCAGACACAGTTGGTGAATTAAATTTATTTTTGATAGGTAAATCCATTACTAAAAACGCAGCTTTTCCACCAATAAAGGGACTAGAGCAGGCATTATCTTCTCTAAATGTAGCCTATCATATGAATCATCGACTAGAAGGAAAAATAATGTTTAATTCTACAACAGGTAATATGCTAGATGGAATTGGACAGTATGAACTCTTACATTTTGATCCATCAGAGCGTACTGCTACGATGAAATGTAGTAATCCGTATCCAAGCAAGTTTGATGAGGGAATTATCTATGAGCTTGTTAATAAATTTAAACCTAAAGATTCAACTCAACACGAAGTTAAAATAGATATTAATCAAGAAAGACGCTCTAAGGGTGGCGATTCTTGCACTTATC
>JAKVCT010000138.1 GCA_022448995.1 Saprospiraceae bacterium | reverse complement strand
TCACGAGGCTTTTCAACAAAGTGCAGCGCAAAAAGGCTGATTGAATTAAATACAAATTAATTGTGGCTATCTACTTATCAAAGGTTGATTTTACTAATTATCTAAAAACTGTCTTTGTGTACCGAGTACTTAGTCTGTAATACTAAACTTCCCACTACCCAAGAGCTTATTATCTCCAATAACTCGATAAAAATAAAGTCCTTTTGCTAATTCATTTCTACTGAAAGAGAATTGATTCTCTTGGTATTTAGCAGTGTGTAACAAGCGACCCTGTGCATCAAAAACTTGGAAAATATACTGATCTACATCTTTATCTAGCACTTGGATATTAGCTAAGCCTGTCATTGGATTTGGATAAAATATAATCTGATTTTTAGCTATATTTAGGTACAAACCTCCTGCTTGAGTTCGATCCAACAAGAAGTTTTTTTGTATGATATGCGAGGTGGTATTCGTGCGTATAGGCTCATTAAAATCAAAGTAAATATCTGCTGTATTATTCAGTTCTGTACCTAAGGGCAAACCTACTTTATGTCGAATATTGAATCTAAAATAGCCATGAGACTCCGGTTCGTTAATATTACTATCAGGTAGCATAATTTGATTGAACGTAATTTCTAGAATGCCTTGTCCATAGATACGCCAAGTGTAGGGGTCACTCGCTCCAAGTACAGTGAAGGTACTCAGCTCAAAATCATTAGAAATAGTATCAATAATCACAATATTGATGGCCGTATCTGTTCCCGTATTCTGAAAACGAATATGATAATCCAAACTAGTGTTGGGGTCAATTAGATGGTTTGTACCTAAACCATAAGGAAAACCTGTTTTATCATTGGGATCATAAGAACCAATATTCTCCATACAATCCATATCATAAAAAGGTGCCTCTTCATCTAATGGAAATTGTAATACAAAATTAGTCACATCAGTTGTGTTACAACCCTGAACACTAGCACTTGCCAAGCTTCGGTAAGGGTGGAAGTCACTCTGTGGCGTTTCCAGACGATAACTAGAAGCGTTAGCTGCAATAGTAATGGTAATTACTTCATTAGTATCCAGTTGGAAACTATCAGTACGCATCATAATTTCATCTTCGATTACAATATATTGCAAGGGCGCACCCATATTACCCAAACCAACATTCTCAATATTAAATACAATGCTATCACCTACACAAGTTCCTGTGACTTGTAAATCTGATCCATCCCAAGCCAAACTATTTCCAGCATTAAATATAGTATCTGGATAAATATGTACACTAGAACAATGTATCTCACCTAAAACAGCAGAATCACAATCTACAGTTACATATACTTGGAATGAACCACATGCTCCAACCTCAATAGAATCTAGTTCAAATAGATAAAGACTGTCTTGATGATACGTCCAGCCAAGTGTAGTGGCATCTACTATCAGATCTTCATCAAAAATAACTTCAATATCAATATCAGTAGCTGTTTGTGTTCCATTATTGCAGTATTCAATGGTGTAGGTATTTTGGAAACAACGCCGAAGCATCGGTGTAGACATATTCACAGATAATAAAGGGGCGTCAATTAGCTTAGTTACCCCCATATTTATATCTATTTCCTCATCTAGATTGACAGTAACCGTTTGGCTAGGACAAACTCCCCAATAATTATTAGGACTAACTACTCGGATCGTATTGGTCGTAGCAGGAACAGCGACCTCAAAATAACCATTTGCATCTACTGTACCATAGTTGATCCCCGTAGGATTTTGGACTTCTACTATCCAATTAAAACCTAGAGTGTCTTCGCCATTATTGAGTGTACAATCATTATTATCATCCAAAAATAAATAGCCTTTAATTGTACTTGAGTAGATATCACCATCACCATCTATCTTAACTACTTCTATTGTATTATTAGTGGAGGTGTGAGAATCACCATAAACCAAAAAGCCATTATCTGTAGTGGGTATTACTCCTTTCCAAGGGAAGAAAACAGAAGTGTTGAGCTGCGTAGATGCACCCAAATCATGAATCCATTCTATCTCAAAAATTGGATTGAATTTTATCAAAAGGTCATTAAGCAAAAAGGCAGCTGTTCCATCTGTACTTTGAATGAAATGATGAAATGTAAGATTGGTTAACTGTGGATAATCTTTGATCCAATTTCTTGAACCAGTAGCTAAATCATGTTCGCTAATTCTGAAAATATTATCACTTTTTTCTAAAACAATAAGATGATTATTGTAGAAATAAGCACGTTCAAAATTATTTGAGCTAGAAGTAATACTTTTAGTTGTTGACCAGCTAATGATATCATTGGTATAGAAATCAATATGACTATTTGTGACTGCAACGAATTGGCTATCATTGAGAATAGCTACATGTTTATAATATTCGCCTGAAACAGCAGTATAAGATGAACGTACAGTCCCCAAACTATCTAATCGTTCTATTTGTCCATCTTGATGTAAGTAGAGCAAACTTTTATTAGGGGCAATCTCTAGTTGGTTGAAATCAATTATTGCATTAGGACCACATGTTATTAGGGTATCCCAAACTGTATTAAAAGTTGCATCTAAACGGGATAGTCTTCTACAAAATAGTGTAGTGTTATGGATGATATCTGTCAGATAATAGCCACCACCAGGAATAGGGTGCAAGGCACTTTCTAAAGGACTACTGCTAGAGTCTATTGTAAAACCGTTAATGATATTTCCTGTTCCTGGATCTAATCTATAAAATTGCTCACAAGTCGTAGTAGGAGGGAGAGCTACACAAGCATTGATGTAAATGCTGCTGAGATCATTTTGACAAGCATGGTGAATATGTCCATTAAATAATTGCTCCCAACCACCTTGCCCCAATACTTGAGTGGAACCCAAGAAAAGAAAAAAGAGGAAGTGAATGTAGACAGTGATTTGTATTGCTTTTGACATAATTTTACTTGTTTTATTTGCACGATATCAAAAATCGGAAAGAAAAGAGATTATATCAAAAACAAAAAACTATATTTATTGAAAATATTGAAAATTTTAATAAATTATAATGGGAGTTTAAGTTATTTATTGTTGGTTAAATATTATATTTTATAATGTATAAGATCGCTGTTTTTTCTCTAATTCAGTCCTTTTCTAGAAAAGAATTCCACTTATTTCATAAATGGCTGCATTCACCTTTTCACAATGCACGAGAAGATGTCCAAAAATTATATGTTTGTATCCGTCAAATTTTGGAAGATTATCCACAAAACTATTGGGACAAAACAGTGATTTGGGCGATGATTTATCCTAATGAGGTATACAATGATGCTGTTTTTAGACAACTGACTTATTTGTTAAGGAAGCAAGTAGAAGCTTTCATAGTTCATCAAGAACAGGAGATCGAACAGAATGAACACTACCTACTGAGAGCTCTGCGCAAGCGAGGTTTAGATAAATTGTTTGAGAAGCATTACAAAAAAATGCAAAAACGAAAACCTATGCTCCAGAACGATACTTATTGGCGACAGCAATATGAACAAGAGTTAGAATCCTTATTTCTACATCAGCAGCAACAAACCCGAACAACAGAATTGCACCTAGATCAATTATTGGATAGCTTGGATGTGCAATATTTTGCAGCTAAGTTGAAATATGCTTGTTCTATGTTGACCTATCAACGGGTGTATAAGACAAACTATCAAACTGCATTGATTCAAGAGATTTTAGTGTATTTAGATGGTCATCAGTATTTGGAAATTCCTGCGGTGGGTTTGTATTATCACTGTTATTTTTTCTTGCAGGGAGGAGAAAATACACAAGCACATTTTAGTACTTTTTCTGAATTGTTGAGTAAATCCGAACAATTATTTTCGGCAAGAGAGGTCAAGAACTTTTATTTATTAGCAATTAATTATGTTATTCGGCACCTAAATTCTGGATCAAGATGGCATTTGGAAAAAGCTTTTGAATTATACCAAAAAGGAATTTTAGGAGGTTTCTTTATAGAAGATGGTATATTGAGCCCTTGGACATTTTTGAATACAGTGAAGTCAGGTCTACGCCTAGGGGAACATACTTGGATTGAGCAGTTTATCAGAGATTATGTAGATTTCTTACCAAGCAAATTTCACAAAGCACTCAGCCAAGAAGCTTGGGCACGTTTGTATTATGCACAAAAGCGATATAACCGAGCTATAGCCCTGCTCCGCCAAGTAGATTTGAAAGATAGTTTGCAGCATTTGACTGCCAAGATGATTTTGGCAAAAATCTATTACGAATTAGCTGATTTAGATAGGTTAGAAAATGTACTGAGTAGTGCCAAACAGTATATGAATCGCAAGGATGTTCAGCCACATTACAAACGTAATTACAAAAATATTATACACTTAACTCAAGCCCTAATTAAAATAAATCCTTATGATCGAACCGCTAAAAAACAATTGGAAGAGGAAATTAATAATACACAACCTCTGACCGAAAGAGCATGGTTATTAGAACAAATTCATAATTTGTAAATTAATCACTAAGCCTAGTCAGATTTAATAAAAGAAAGAAAGTGTAAATTGCTGTTCCTGATGCAATCAAAAGTGTATTTTCTGTAATAAAAGAACTAAATAATAAGGCAAAAAAGCAGAGCATAAAGGTATCTTTGTATGCAGCTTGATAAAACAGGGGAGTCATAAAAGCAATTAGAAAAAGAAGAAGCCCTATAATGCCTGTTCCTGCCAAAAAAGTCAGAAATTGATTGTGTGGATATTTGGGCTTAAGTTTGGGATATTGACTGGTATAAACTTTCTTTTGTTCATCATGTAGATCCCCCATACCAACACCTAACCAAATATTTTTTTGGGCAACTTCCCAAGCAACTACATACGAAAGTAAACGCTGTGTATCTGAGTACTCTCCAATATTTCCTTCTCTAAATATTTCTATATTATGGCGGGTCAACTCAAATTTAGTACGAAAACTAGGAGACATATAATAGGCCAACACAGGAGCTAAACCTAAACTAATTAATAATCCCAAACCAAGGATAAAACGTCGATTTTGTATAATCATTTGGACTATCCAAACTAGTATGCCTAAATAGAGTGCTAACAGACCACTGCGAACAGATAAAATATGCAAGGTTAGTACTAGAAAAAGTATGGCAAATAGGCTTAGATAAGTTCGTAGCTTTTGGGTTCTATAGGCTACATTCTGCAATAAGCTGATGCCCATAAATATAGCAATACAGAGTAATAAACTAAAGCGAATGTGATCTTTATTGGGGGTTGGAACAGCCTTACTTTGTTGGATCATCAGCTGAATTTTATCATAATTAATAGCATAATTAATTAGCACACCAATGCTCGAAATCACTAAAGCTGCAATAAATCCTTGTGCAATCCAAGTATAATACACTTTAGGTAATTTCCCAATCAATGCAAAGGAACAAGGTAAGACCAAAAAGGGCAGAGCAACTCGTAAGCGCACTGCCATATTTTCCCAATTAGAGGTATAAATTCCACTGAGTAGAATGATAAAGAAAATAGCGGTGGTAGCTAAGTATGCAGGATGCTTGACAAAATATGCCCATCTTTCTTTGCGTTTGGGATTGCTTAGTCCTGCTACAATAAAGACTATCATGGATAAAGTCATTAGAAACTTAGAGATCATTAATCCAATGATAAGCAGGAAGGCTGCTAACAATGCAATATTGTGATGTAGAGGATTCTTTTTTAAGAATGATAGTGGCATATTTAGTTTTGCTAGTTAACTACAACTTGAAACGAATGTATGTAATCGTTTTTCCTTTTCCCATGTGTAAACGTTCATAATAAGTCTTATGGTTGAGTTCTGGGTAAGCCAATACTTGAGCATAAATGTCTGAACTATGATATTCAGGTGTTAATTTCTGTTCGGCTAGAATCTCTAAAGTATATTCATATAGCTCTTGCGAATCCGTTTTTAGGTGTACCAAGCCACCTTTTTTCAGAATCTTACGATAAAGATCCAAGAAACGTGGAGAGGTTAAGCGCTTGCGCGCTTTTTTCAGTTGAGGATCAGGAAAGGTAATCCAGATCTCGTCAATCTCTTCTTGTCCAAAAAAGTGTTCAATATATTCAATTCGTGAACGAAGGAAGGCTAAATTATCCAAATTGGCAGTGCGTGCGTCAGTAGCTGCACGCCAGATGCGTTCACCTTTGAGATCAATTCCAATAAAATTGCGATTGCTATGTTCCTTTCCTAAAGCTAAAGAATATTCGCCTCTACCACAACCTACCTCCAGAGTAATTGGATTGGTATTCTTGAAATGTTCTGCCCACTTGCCTTGCATTTCTACATCCTCTTCCTCGTGGTTGATCAAGGTAGGCACATCATGACGGATATTGGAGTAGACATTTTCAAAAGTGCAGATCTCTGCAAAACGTTGTAATTTTCTCTTTGCCATAATTCTTATTTTTCTGCTTCTACTTCTTGACTTTAGTTTGTTGATTTTAACTGCGTTGAGCCTTTCAGGCTTGATCACAAATTAACAAACTATTATTATTTTTAGCTAAACGATATTTTACTTGACTTTCTGGACAAATTGCCTCACCATTTTGGTCAAAAACCAAACGATGGCCATAAGCACTCATCCAACCTATTTGCCGAGCTGGATTACCCACCATCAGTGCATAAGCAGGAACATTTTTGGTCACTACGGCACCTGCGCCTATAAAAGCATAAGCTCCAATTTCAGTTCCACAGACAATTGTTGCATTTGCGCCAATGGTTGCCCCTTTTCGTACCAAGGTTGTCTGATATTGTCCTCTACGGTTTACCGCACTCCTAGGATTTCGGACATTGGTGAAAACCATAGATGGACCTAAGAAAACGTCGTCTTCACAGATGACCCCTTGATAGATGGAAACATTATTCTGAACCTTGACATTATTGCCTAGTTGTGTACCCGAAGCTACAAACACATTCTGTCCCAAATTGCAAGCTTTGCCCAAAACAGCATCGGGCATCACATGGCAAAAGTGCCAGATTTTGCTTCCTTCTCCAATCTTGCAACCTTCATCTATAATGGCTGTTTCGTGTGCGTAAAAATTCTTTGCCGACATAATATCTAATTATAATTTAGGGCGCAAATATACTAAAAAAGATAAAAGTCTTGAATAGCACTTTTGCCTATTCAAGACTTTTGAGATTGTGTAATGCATATTTAGCTCCAATCTATTGATCTAAAAAGGTCTTTTAGGTCTTGTCAATCGAGGTAAGGTAATCTCAAATTGAACTTTGAAAGGATCATTTTTGTCTATATCTTCTCGATAATCAATAGCTCCGTTATGATTATCTAAAATCTGGTAAATTAAGAAACCTCCAACACCTGAGTGACCAGTTTCCCCAGCATAATTTCCATAGCCAATAAAGTCCTTGAAAGAGAATGAACTAGGAAATGGACGACCATCATTTTTATATTCAATAACAATATCTTTTCCATCCGAAGAAAGCCCCAAACGAAAACGAATTAGAAAACGACGATCTTCTGTAAAACCATGTCGTTTAGCATTTTCGATAAGATTTGAAAAGGCAGTAATTAACTGTGAACGGTCAGCATAGGTATGAATTGGAAGCTCATGGCCGTTATCATCTTCTTCTACTTCAATTTGGATTAAGAAATTCTTCTCATTGGCATAGTTACTTTTGAGCTCCAAAAGTAAATCCTTTAAGTTAATGTGACTTAACTCTAGACGACTTTTATCAGCCTTGATAATACTACCTGCGGCATCTATCATCGAGATCGAATAGCCCAAGATATTTTCAATCCGTTCCAAAACAGTATGCAATTTATCTACATGTTCCTCATCTTCTCCTTCCATAACAGGGAAAATAGGCTCATCTTCTCGTATACATTCTTCATCTTCTATCTTGTCGTATAGAAAATCTCGGAGATTCTTAAATTCTGTTAAGACAGCAGGGAGACGATTTCCTAGCTCATGTTGCCAAGAAGAAATAATTTGATATTGCTCATTTTGAGCTTTTTGTTTACCCAAGTTGAGTCGATGTCTAAGTGCTTCTACCTTCTGTTCTTCCTTGCGCAATAACTCAACTTTAGTCTCCTGAATTTCCTTTCGTTGGATTGCTAAATTGGGCAGGGCAATTTGCAACTGTCCAAATTCACGTTCTGTGATTTCAGGATTCTCATGGTCACTTTTGTACATATTGAGTTGTTGCAAAAATAGATCAGAGTATAACTGAAGGATCAAGTATTCTATCTCAATAGTTTGAATGTCTACTTTGAAAGACAGAATGTTTTTGTGAACAACAATGGGAATACCCTCATAATGAAAGTAGCTCAGGCAGATTTTTTCTCCTTTTTTATTAACTAAAAGAGCAGACTCACTCACCAAACGACCTTCTACAAAAGGAAAATTATTAGTTTCATCAAGATTGTTCAGATTAACTTTATAATCACCAAAGGATTTACCCAAATGTTGCATTTGTAAATAAGGTAAGTTTTTGTGTGGGAGGTGATCTGAATCAAACCAAAGCGAAGGTGTCTCAGGTTCAAAAATTTCATGTAAACGAACCAATCCTTTATCTTTTTCTAAGCGCTTTAGCGCCTTTAGAAAAGGTGAAGCATAGTGTTTTGCATTTAGATTATAGGCATTCTCAATGATAGGAGCCAAGTCTACCCATTCTATATTATCGCGCAATTCTGGTGTAGCGGTAATTGGCGCTCCATGAAACGCTGCTGCCAGTATTTCTATATCTTTTCCTGAAAGTACTCTTGATATTTTAGAGGTAGAACTTACCTTTAAGTTAGCTCCATTGATAAAGAGAATACGTTGTTGACGATCTGCTTTTTTCTTCTTATTAATAGCTAAGATACAGATTGGAGAACCCGTAGAATATAGCAAACCATAAGGTAGAGTAATCACAGCTTCTAGCCAATCGTTTCGAATCAAACGCTCTCTTAGGTTGCGCTCTTGACCATTGCGAAAGAGTGATTTTTGAGGCAAAATCACAAACATTCGACCATCAGACTTCAGTCGATGCAACATAAGCTGAATAAATAGGCTATTACCTGCTAATTCTGTAGTACTAGTAGAATCAAAAGGGATAAACATATAGGGTTTCCCTTTCATTATTTGTGCATCCAGTTGCAAACCAAAAGGGAAGTTAGCTATAGCTACATCAGCTACTTCACCTGCGCAAGAATCATTCAACAAGGCATCTTCATGCTTAATATTAATTGCTTGAATTCCATTCAGAATTACGTTCATCTTGCATAAAGCATAAGTACTTCTATTAGACTCTTGTCCAATAAATTCTAGATTGGGACGTTGATGAAAAAACTCTATGAGGCTTCCACCTTGACCCACTGTAGGATCATAGATAACTTCTCCATTTTGTGGTGCAGCCAAAGCCACCAAAAGTTGATTAATACTTTTGGGAGTAGTTCGTTCACCACCCAATTTACCCGCTCTTGCAGAGACCTTGTACAAACTATTGTTAAAGAAACGTCCAAAGGTGGGTACTGAGAAATGTTCTAATGCAAAATCAAACTCATCTAAAATCAGAATGATTTGTGCAATATGTTGGAGATTATCCTCTTGTTCCAATGCCGTGACCAAAGGGATAAATGTATTCTGTAGGACAGGGTTATTTTTTGAAATATCAATTAACGCATAGCTCAGTGCCTGAACAGCTGCTTTGGGATCAGTAATAATTTTGTGTCGTACAGAGTACAACAGATCCAAATTCTTTTGCTGAATATTGATATATGGAATTGCTTTCTCTTCTACCAAGGAGACAATACGTTTGTAGAAGATAAGTGATAGGAGTACATTGGCCGCATTATTGGCATGCCATACACCACGAAGTGCATCTAGAATAGAGAAAAATATCGTTTCTAAGCGTTGTTCCATTTCTGTTTCCACTACGGTGTTGCTCTCTTTTTTAGGTACATAATTGAGTAATTGTTCTGTCAAGGTTGAGGATGTTTTTGTTGGGATAAAATAGGGAATATGTTTACTAGGTTATTTTTTGTAATAGTTCGTTGATTTTTTTGGGTAAAAATTAAAAATTATATTTTTATCAGTTGATAATCAGGGTTTTATGAAATTTTTGAAAAATAGTAATTTGTTATGTAATGTTTTGTTTATCAATGATTTATGGAAAAATAAACGAACTAATGTTTTTGCGAAAATTTAATATACTAAAAACTATTAAAAATTGCAAAATTTATCTGTTCCTTCTCAGCCTTTGCTAGTCATTTTTTACCTAAAAAAAAAGGAAATTAAGTACACTATAACACTAATAATTCGTAGATTTTTGCTGGGAAAATCTATAAACGCTGAAGTTGCATCAAATTTTACAGAGAAAATGGATACAAACTTAACAAAACTCAAGGAACTCTTCTGGACAGGGGAGCCTGATAATATTGATTTAGCATTGAGTATTGCTCAAACCAATCAGATCAATTTAAGTATCTTTAGACAAAACCTAGCTTATATTTTTGAGGATGGGGATACTCATCCTAGTTATCGAGACAAAATTATGTCTTTGGAGGAGATGCTCAAACTAGCACCTCGGATCTGGGGCTTATCTATGGATGGAGAAAAAATGCCTGTATTTTTGGAAGAATTATACTGTTTTAGGTATGTATTGATCCTAGAGTTGCATAACAATCATTTGCGATTACTTCCTGACCGAATTAGTCAATTTACTCAACTAAAAAGTCTAAGTATTCAAGATAACCCTATTGAAGAATTACCTGATTTGAGTAATTTAGAAAAATTACATACCTTAAACCTGAAGGGAAACCAGCTCAAAAGCCTACCCTTGAGTCTTTTACAGCTGAAGAATCTGAAGATTCTCAATCTAGAGAATAATCCAAACCTAGACTTTGAATCAGATACAGAGTTAATATTTTTATTGGAGCAAATCCGAAAACTACCCAAGCTAAAAAAGCTATTGTTATAGACGTTTATTCATGTTTTTAACCATCTGATCTTTCCATGTACCAAAAGTACCTGCTATGATCTGATTGCGAGCTTCGCCTACTAACCACAAATAGAAAGCTAGATTATGGATAGAAGCTAGTTGCTGACCTAAGATTTCTTTAGCTGCAAACAAATGCCTCAAGTAAGCTTTCGTATGGGTTCGACTAGTTGGGTTAGGCGCATCTGCATCAATCGGAGAGAAATCATCTTTCCATTTGGCATTTTTGATATTGATTGTACCTTGGCTAGTGAATAATAAACCATGTCTAGCATTGCGTGTTGGCATGACACAGTCGAACATATCTACCCCCAGGGCAATACATTCTAAAATATTGATAGGTGTACCAACACCCATCAAATAACGTGGCTTTTCGCTTGGTAAGATAGAGCAGACTAGGTCTGTCATTTCGTACATATCTTCATGTGGTTCACCCACTGATAAGCCACCAATTGCATTCCCTACACTATCATAAGAGGCAATAGTTTCTGCAGATTGCTTACGCAAATCCTTGTAGGTACTACCTTGTACAATTGGGAAAAGAGCTTGCTCGTAGCCATAGATAGGGTCTGTATTATGAAAATGTGTCCAGCAGCGTTTTAGCCAACGATGTGTCAGATGCATAGAACGCTTAGCATACTTATAGGTACAAGGGTAGGGGGTACATTCATCAAAAGCCATGATAATATCTGCACCAATTTTGCGTTGAATATCCATAACACCTTCTGGACTAAACAAATGCTTAGAACCATCAATATGTGAGGCAAAGGTAGCTCCCTCTTCGGTAATTTTTCGACGGTGTGCTAGTGAGAAAACCTGAAATCCTCCGCTATCAGTCAGAATTGGACGATCCCAGTTATTAAACTTGTGTAGTCCTCCTGCTTTTTCTAAGATGTCTGTTCCTGGTCTTAGATATAAATGGTAGGTATTCCCTAAAATAATTTGTGCTTGAATATCCTTTTTGAGTTCTTCCTGATGGACCGCTTTTACGGTAGCTACAGTACCCACAGGCATAAAAATAGGAGTTTGGATAGCTCCATGATCTGTATGTAAAACGCCTGCACGAGCTTTGGTAGCAGGATCTTTATGGTTTAACTCAAAATGCATAATTCGCGAACTATATAATTAATATTCAAACTTTTTCAATGAATCCTTTACTTTGATAGTTCGTTGATTTTTTAATTTTTAGCCAAAAATTGAAAAATATTTTTTTGCTTTGCAGAGTCCTTCGGGGGGGACTACTTGATAATCAGGATTTTATAGAATTTTGCCAATTTTGTACATTGTTTTGATTATCAATTAGTTACCAACCCTGGAAGGCTCAACGCAGTTAAAAATATACGAACTATTGTTATTTAGCAGGAAAACAAAGGTAAACATAAAGTTTGAATATTTTAATCAAGCCCTTGATCCTATTTATTTAACACAATAGTTTATAGATCTTTTTTATTAGAATATATCCTCCTCCCTAAATTATAAAACTGAATTATATAACAAATTCTATAAATTATGCCCAACAGTTTTACACCAATAACTTCTTTAATCATGTGGTACA
>JAKVCT010000137.1 GCA_022448995.1 Saprospiraceae bacterium | reverse complement strand
CTATTCTGCATGGCAGTTTGCATCGAATTAATTATAGTCGCTAGATCCTCAAAGCGCCCCTCAGCAAAATAAACACCATCTGTTTGTCCAATTTTTTTGGCAGAACAAATTTTATTATCCCCATCATTGAAAAAGGCATAACGAGAATTATTAGATTGAATTAAGTTTAGTGCATGCCATACCAGAACTTCTTGATTGTAAGGTTGCATACTTTGTGTAATGTCAGTTACAATCACCTTATCTTTCCAGCTCTCCTTCATGCGCTGAAAAGTAGACAAGATTGGTTTTTCGCTGTCTTTTGCATAGGTAGGATTATCTTTTAATAGCTTCTTGAACATAGTGGCTTTACTTTCTATCACACGCTTTACAATCTCGGGATCTTGATCTAGAGGAATAGTTTTATTGACATTGGTTACTTTTTCCAGTTCAGATTCCCAAAGTTTCCTATCCAATTTCTCGAGGGAGTCTAAGGCACGTGCTGTTTCTGCAGCAATTCGTCGATTTTCTGCATCACGTTTAGCTGCTAGGATCTCTTTTTCTCGTATTCTTGCTTTAATCGTTTCTTCTGTAGGAGCTTGATAAATAATATCCTGTATGAATAAATCGTTGTTTGGCTGTAAATAAACAGGTAGTTCTGTAAAATGTGGATTAAATAAGGTGCTCAATAGGTAGACATTTTCCAAGGGTACACTAAGCTGTCCCACACCATATTCGTTCGTAATACATTGAAGTACCTCGCCTGTCATTGTATTTTCAGCAAAAAAAGCTTGTCCTGCTGTTGGATTACCTTCCATATTTTTAAAAATAAAATTGATAATACCTGTATTAACTGAAGGGTAGAGGTCATATCCTTTCTTGCGTTCGAAATAAATCTGTTGTTGGTGGGTTAGATATTTCTCATTTTCTAACCTCAATAGATAGTAGTTAGGGGCACCATCTAGACTTACTAAGAAGTTTCTACCTTTGGGGAGTTTGATCCAAGCTTCTCCAGCATTATCTGTGATTGTCTTATAAACAATCTTAGTGCGAATATCCATCAATTGAATACGTTCGACCAAGGGGTTGGCCATACCATCGATATCAATGAGTTGCAACTGTAAACTCACCAAACTTGCTGTTGCACCTGTAACTGTTTGGGGTTCACGAAAAGGTAAACGAATGGTATGTTTTTGATATGCTCGGTCTCCTATTTCTAGAGTAGCATAATCTGGAATTCCCTTTAGGTGGATGCTATAGGTTTTTCCTACAGGAATCAAGAGTTGACCTTTTCCATTTTTATCTACATGTACTCGATAAAAGTCAACTTTATTATCTTCTTCTTCACTTGGAGTAGTAAGCATCAGATCTTTATGAACAGGTTCTAGGCTTACAGAATCAAATACCTCAAAGCTTAATAAAGCTTCTGTTTTAGTGGCTTTGAGTGCTGGCTGTGCATAACTTAGTTGGGACAAAAACAGGCTGAGTATTAGTGTAAGAATTATATTTACAGACATGGGAGTGTGGCTTTTAGCATATGTTTGAAATTAGTATATATTGTGGTTAGCAATATCCTTAGACATACTTTTAGTGGTAAGTTAAGTAGTACTAGGCTTATTATATAAGTCTTAAAGTACTAGATTTAGTACATAAGTTCAAGTCTTTTTTGCATCTTTAAGTGAGTTATTTTGTCAAATAAAAGCTCAAAAAGTGCTATAAAATTAGAAATGTAATAATGATATATAAAATTTGGACACTGTTTTTAGATCGTGATGGGGTGATTAATCAACGTAAGGTAGGTGATTATATTCGCAACTGGAAAGAATTCTGTTTTTTAGATGGAGTATTAGAAGCAATTCCTGTTTTGAATAAATATTTTGATCGAACAGTAGTTGTTACCAATCAACAAGGAATTGCAAAAGGGTTAATGACCGAACAAAGTTTGCAAAAGATTCATAAGAAAATGGTACAGGAGATTGAATACTCTAGCGGTCAAATAGATGCAGTGTATTATTGTGCTAAACACAAAAGAGAAAATCCGATTTGTCGCAAACCAAATCCAGGAATGGCTTATACGGCTCAAAAAGAATTTTCAGATATTCAGTTCAAGCAAGCTGTCATGGTGGGAGATTCACCTTCGGACATTCAGTTTGGAAAGAACTTGGGGATGAAAACAGTTTTTCTAACCACACGTGATGATATTGCAGTACATGAGCTAGAGGTGACAATGGAACAAGCCGATTTGATTTTGCCGCAGTTGGCAGACTTAGCCAAAGAAGAACACTTGTCTACTTTGTTACCCGATCGCTTTTCATTGGCAGATTAGAACTATTAAATTAGGATATGGCAAAACTGTTTAACACATATATAATCACAATTTGTATTCTGGTAAGTATCTTATTTTGTGTAGAATCCTTTGCCCAAAATAAGAGCCAACGTCCACAAACTTATAGAGATGTATGTTTTTTGGCAATTAATCGGGAAGGATTTGAAGAGTACAAAAGAATTCAAGGAGCAGTTCTCAGCAATGAGTATAAGCAAGTTTATCCTATAATCAAGAGTATGCGCAAGCAACTTAAGCGGTTTGATATAAAACGATATGATCGTCAATTTGAATTTTGGTACAATGCTAACTATATAAATTTTGAAGAGCAGACAGAAGTCGCCCGCCAAAGTACCTTGAGAGCCTTAGATATATACGAACAGCGTTTGAAAAATAATACCGCCAAATATTTTGATCATCGAATGTTCCTAAACAGTCTCTTAGCATTCCTTACAGAAGAGTTTTTTCCGCAATATTGGTTTATGTCTATGGAGCGTTATTTTTCGCACAAGTGTATTGACAGGATCGAGACAGATAATCCAGAAGAAGGTAAAGAGCTCTTTAATTTTGGTAACTTCTATCACCGTTTTGACGAATTTGATGCCATGATCCTAGCAGAAGAGGAAGAAATGAAAGCCTATCTACAGATCGGACAATATGGAGAAGACTCCTCTGGCATCGGTAATCGTCCACTGATTTCATATAGCTACGGTTATTTAGGAAAAACCGAAGCTTCCTATATTTTGGAGCGTTTCAAGCTTGATGATGCAAGCCAAGATCTAGCTGTAGACCGAGAAGTTCGGGCACTAGAACGCTTCTTGAAACAGTCAAAAAGCAAGCAAATATGGATGGTTGTACGTTTTAATAACGTTCCTTTTCGAGATACCAAAAATTAATGTTTCTTTGGGAGACTATTTTACTTCTATGGTGTTGTTATGATAACGAAGGGTAGATGGTGCTACTCCAAAATTCTTGGGTAGTTGCAGCTCTGGAAAACTAACAAACAGACCGATTTTGATGATTGCCATATGATGAATTGCATGTTCAATATTATAAGCTAACTCACGAGATAAACTACTTGGAATACTTGTTTCATGATTAGAATTTGGATCATAATTCACTTGTAAATTAATGGGCTCTTCCGTTAATTCTACAATGTTTAGCTAAGTTTGAATTTGCTCGATTGCATCACAAGCTCCCTGTGTAGATTGTTCAATTAGATAATCTCGTTTGCGCAAATCATAACAAACCTTACCAGCAGAAAATTGTGCCTCTAGACACTGAAAAAATTCAATAATATGGCGAGTATGTTGTCCTATGCTTGAGCCAAAAAGAGCATCAATAGGTTGGCAGTAGATTGTTGATGGAATTTTTTCTAAGGTTTCTTTCAAATCCTCTAATATGTGATAACAAGTGTTGATGATATTCATAGACTTTTTAAACAACTTCACTAAGTATAAATAGACACAAGCGTTTTGATATAAAAAAAGGTAGTTTATCGCCCAAAGAATTACTAGTACAATCTTTACTAGTCTATGTAAAGAATCAATAATTCTAAACTATTAATTTTGCCCAGTTCTTATCTAATTGCTCTGTATAGTAGTTGTTTATTTGCAAATATATACCTTTCTTTGAAAAGAATAGTCCATAGCTTTTTGTTTTTTACTATTAGACTAAAAAAAAAAAAATACTAGATCTTGATCGTCAAGTTTTTATACAAAAGAAGACTACTGCTGACAGATCAAAACAGAGATTATTTAAGTAGTTTTATTTATTAACCGTTTAATCCTTAACTGTGGAAACTTCGTATATCCTTGCTCTAAAAACTCTTTTTAAACAATGGAATTCAGCTCCTTTGTTACAGCTAGAACCATTGGTACAATCAGGTTCAGATCGCTTATATTTCCGATTCAGAACGAAAGATCAATCTTTCATTGGAAGCTATAACCCCAATGATAAAGAAAATGAATTATTTGTTCATTTTTCCAAGCATTTCAAGCAGAAGAGTTTGGCTGTACCTGAAATATATACGACAGATTTAGATAAACAGATCTACATCCAAGAAGATTTAGGAGATATTACCTTATTAAAACATTTAGAAAAGCACCGAAAAGGTGGAGAAATTGCAGATTCAACCATCAATTATTATAAAAAAGCGCTAGAGGAACTCGTAAGAATGCAGGTTGAAGGTCGAGAAGATCTAGATTTTACCCTTTGTTCTCCAAGTGCAGAGTTTGACAAGCAATCCATGTTGTGGGACTTTAATTATTTTAAATATAGTTACCTAAAAACAACTAAGATTCCCTTTGAGGAATATCGTTTAGAACAGGATTTTCACCGTTTTGCTAATTATCTCTGTCAAGCAGATACTAATTATTTTATGTTCCGTGATTTTCAAGCGCGAAACATCATGATCCAAGAAGAAGATGTTTACTTTATTGATTATCAAGGTGGAAAAAAAGGACCTTTGCAGTATGATGTAGCTTCCTTATTATATCAAGCCAAGGCCAATTTATCGCAAGAATTACGTGGAGAATTGCTCAACTACTATTTAGAGAAATTGGCCGAGCTAATTGAGTTTGATCTTGAAGAATTCAAAACCTATTTTTATGGCTTTGTCTTTATGCGTTCCATCCAAGTTTTAGGAGCTTATGGTTTTAAGGGCTTGTATGAAGGAAAACCACATTTTATACAAAGCATACCATTTGCATTGAAAAACATTCAGTATCTATTGCAACATTTTCCACATTTAGCAGCACAAGTACCACATTTAGCAGAGGTTTTAACAGCAGTGATACAGCAAGAATTAATATCTAGATCAGAAGAGGAAGATAAAGGTCTAACAGTACGTGTAAATAGTTTCTCTTATCGAAGGAATATTCCTCAAGATCCTAGTACTAACGGGGGTGGTTTTGTTTTTGATTGTCGTTTTATTCACAACCCAGGAAGATATACACCTTACAAGCAGATTAACGGGCGACATCCTGAGGTGATTCAGTTTTTTAAGGAACAAAGTGATATAGATTTATTCTTAACAGAGGTGGAATCTATTCTCAACCGAGCTATTCCTACTTATTTAGAACGTAAATATACACATCTGATGCTTAGTTTTGGTTGTACAGGTGGACAACATCGATCTGTTTATTCTGCAGAACATATTGCAGGCTATATTCGTCAGCATTATCCCAAAGTGAATGTGATTTTGAGACATATTGAACGCGAAATTCAGGGAGATACAGCCTAACTTATAACCTAGCACTGTAGTTAGGGAGGTTTGCTTCGCAGAGCACTTCGTGGTTCAGCATTAAGCATATTTCTTCTCTCACCTTTTGCCATTGCTGCAAAAGCTGACCAAAAGATCTAGGACTTCTTTTATTTTATAATTGGTCACTTGTTAATTCTTGAGAATTAACAAATAGCTCAATTCAAATTACTCCGTAATTTTCAAAGCTATGACCAATTTGGGAACATCAGACAACCCCGAAGGGCTCAGCAAAGCTAAACCCCGAAGGGCTCAACGAAGTTAACCACGAAGTGCTCAGCAAAGCTAATCCCGAAGGGATCAGCGAAGCTAACAATTCTCCTCATTGACTGCTTATTCTAACTCACTTTCATCCTCGTAACTTGTATTTAGACTACAGGCTTACAGGATAATAAGTCTTTCATTATTAGGTGTTTGTCATGTTCGGACATAGAATAAGTTAACTTCGTTGAGCTCGCTATGGGCTCGGTTCCTTCGGAACGTCAATTAGCTTCGCTGAGCCCTTCGGGGTTTTCGTCGTTCTTTGTATCTGACAACCCATATAGTCCGATTAATCCAGTGGGGTAGATTTTGCTAAGTTGTTAGCGAAACTAAGCTCTATTTTTTGGCTTGATACAACTTATTTTTTGGGTGAAACACTGAATTCAAAAAAGAAATTACCCCGCTTTTTGACCATAAAGTACAAAAAGCGGGGTAATTTCTTTTCTATAAACATCTATAGCTTGTTGATTATCAAGTTTTTTGTCTAATACTGAAACAGCCTATTCAATCCTAATAGATCTGATGCTATTCAGAACAATAGTCTATGACTTTTTTATAAATCCTAAAAACTCCGCAAAACTAAAAAGTCACAGACTACTTAACATATATAAACAATTACTTAGAATCCTCTGACTTTTTATAAGTCTTTGTGAAATCAACGTATTTTTTAACCTCTTTACTTACCACTGGAGCTAATAAGAATAATCCAATTACGTTAGGAAAGACCATGGCAAAAATCATGGCATCTGAGAAGTCAACTACCGCTCCTAGACTAGCACTAGCCCCGATAATTACAAATGCACAAAAGATTAACTTATATGTCAAATCTGCTGCCTTACTCTTACCAAACAAATATTTCCATGCTTGTAATCCATAGTAAGACCATGACAACATCGTAGAAAATGCAAACAAGATTACAGCAACTGTCAACAAGTAAGAGAATCCAGGGATAGAAGAATCAAAAGCAGTAGAAGTGATTTCTACACCATTGGCTACCTTCACACCATAATCTACAAAACCATACTCAATATTGGTGATAATTACTACCAAAGCAGTCATTGTACAAATAACAACAGTATCAATAAAAGGCTCTAATAATGCTACCATTCCTTCACTTGCAGGGTGTTTGGTACGTACCGCAGAGTGCGCAATTGCAGCAGAACCCACACCTGCCTCATTCGAGAAAGCTGCACGCTGGAAACCAGCAATCAATACTCCCACAAAACCACCAGTGGCCGCTTCAGAACTAAATGCACTGCTGAAGATCAACCCAAATGCCTCTGGAACTGCTCCAACATTAGTAAAGATTACGATCAACGCAGCACCAATATAAAGAGCCGCCATAAATGGAACCACTTTCTCTGTCACCTTACCAATACGCTTGATCCCTCCAATGATTACAATACCTACAAGCACCATAATTACGATTCCGAAGATAAATCCAGAAGAACCACCTTCAAAACCAAAAGTACCTTTGAACTGCTCAGCTGCTTGGTTAGCTTGGAACATGTTTCCACCTCCAAAAGATCCACCTACACACATGATTGCAAAGAAAACAGCAAAGATTTTACCTAACCAGCCCATGCCTCTTTCTTTCAAACCTTTACTCAAATAATACATAGGTCCACCGTGTACTGTACCATCCTGTCCAATTTCACGGTATTTTACCCCTAATGTACACTCTACAAACTTGGAAGACATTCCTAATAATCCTGCAACAATCATCCAAAACGTTGCTCCTGGACCACCAATACTCAATGCGATAGCCACACCTGCAATATTTCCTAAACCTACTGTTGCTGATAAAGCGGCAGTCAGTGCTTGGAATGGAGTTACCTCACCTTCAGCCTCCTCATTAGCAATCGTTTCTGGGATATCGTCCTCTACTGTTTGTCTAGTCAACTTATCTCCAACACTCGTGATCTTAGTTTCAGGTGCGTCATAATATTTACCACGTACTGTATTAATTGCTAAACCTAAACGAGTAATATTCGGAAACTTAAAGTAGATCGTGAAGAATAAAGCACCCAAAAGTAATACAATCAGTACAATAGGAATAGTTCTCTGTGTAGGTACAATCGTCTGAACTAAGGTATCTTTGTTTCCACTCTTATTATTAATAGTAAAAGTAAAGAACTTATCTTCTGTCCCTTTCTCTGCATCACCTTTTGCTAGTAATATCTTAGATTCCTTACCAAATTCAAATTCATAGCTTACATTTTTAGCTACTGCATATTCAGCATTTTGATCTTTTGGATAAAGCGTTTTTTCGTCAATAGTAGCACGGTCTTCAGCCGAAAAATGTCCTAACAATTGTTCTATGAAGAAAGCTTTTTCTTCTTCTGTAAAATCAGCAAACTTCTTGTCCTCAGACTTTCCAAAAGAAATAGTATAACGCTTGTCGTCTATGTATTTTACTTGATAAGCTGTACCATGAGTTGCACTAGTTACCATTTCAAAAGGTCCAACATGAAAAGATTCAAGTTTGGTTTGTTGAACCTTGCTTACGCCCTCCCCATCTTCAGCTACCTGTATAGTATATTTTGTTTTAGTCTCTAATTCAGCAGCTTTGGTTAACTGTCCCTGACCTAAAAAGCTTTCTTTTTGTACAGAATCTGGCGCAGCTGCAAAAGTAGCTGCATCTACTGTATCACGTCTACCATTAGGATAAGTTAATGTAAAAATAGAATCACCTGCTGCAAATACACCTGGTGTTTTAATCGCTAATAGATCTGTGGTAGAGTTAGCTGGCTTACGATAATTGATTAACGCCTTAGACGTTTTGTAAGTAGTAGAATCTGTTTCCTTGAAGTACTCAAATTTTCCATCTACAGGTTTGGATTGTGAATAATTAATTTCATCTCCAATAGAAATCGAATAAAAAACAATCCCACCAATAAAATCGGCTACAGGACGAAAACCTGCATTAATTTTTTCATCAATACTAGACGGTTTTACCTTTTCGCTAATGCTGCTAATACTCTCTGTTTGTGCAAGCCCAATAACGGACATTAATAAACAGATAGCTACTATACAATATCGTAACATAAAATTATACATGATAAGTTTTGTAATAAATTATCTTCCTCAAATGCGCTCCATACTGGTTAGGGGCTAGGAGAAAAAGAAGTGGTGCTTAAGTAGTAAAGTGCTGAAGATAGGGTTAATTTCAGAATTAACAAAGAACTGAGCTTGGTCATTAAATTAAAGCCCAAGCAATTTTCATTCATGAAAGATTCTTGAAATTTTCATTTACAGAATGTACTCCAAAGCTATTTTTCTAGATTTTTGATGCATTTATAATCAAAACTAAATTATATTATTTCTTATAATTTATACCTAGTTGGAGAAATCTTGATGTTTGCTGAGCAATATTAGTCATTCGTTGAAAGTTGACTATTTGGCGGTATTATTTCATGTTTTTTGAACATTATATTAGCAAAGAATCTAAAATAGTCAATTACACATTGACAAAAAATAATACATGGTTTAGGGTTTTAGGAATGAAGTCGCTAATTCGGGAGAATTGGCGATTTTTTATTAGGGCTTATTTCAAGTCTTAGTTATTTTAGTTATTATTGAGAGTGTAGTATTTATAATAGTTCGTAAAGTTTTTAATTTTTGATAAGAACTAAAAACTATGACTATTCTTAATAATGGATTATCAGATAGTAAAAAACTAATAATCAATCATTTACAAAATCTTCACGTACTGTTAATTTACAAACCAACTTAGTATTCCTAATAATATGCGAATTGATATTTTATCTGCTGTACCTGATTTATTGAAAAGTCCTTTTGCACACTCAATTATGCAAAGAGCTAATGACAAAGGATTGTTAGAAGTAGTCGTACACGATATACGAGATTTTTCTACCAATAAACATAAGCAAATCGATGACTATCAGTTTGGTGGTGGTGCAGGAATGGTCATGCAGATAGAACCTATTGACCGAGCTTACAAGTTTTTGAAAGCACAGCGCGATTATGATGAATTCATTTATATGACACCTGATGGGAAACGATTGGAACAAAAAACCTGTAATCGTCTGTCTCTAAAACAAAACCTGATTATCCTCTGTGGACACTACAAGGGAGTAGATGAACGTGTTCGAGAACACTTCGTTACTATGGAAATTTCTATAGGAGACTATGTCCTTTCGGGAGGAGAATTACCCGCAGCAGTTTTGGTAGATTCTATTGGTCGTTTATTACCTGGTGTATTAGGAGATGAATCTTCAGCACTAACAGATTCCTTCCAAGATGGTCTACTTGCCCCTCCTATTTATACACGTCCTGCCGAATATAATGGCTGGGGAGTGCCTGAAGTCTTGCGTTCGGGCAATTTTAAGAAAATTGAGCAGTGGCGTGAAGAACAGGCTTACCAACGTACTAAAAAACGCCGTCCTGATCTCCTAAAAGATTGGGATGAGGAGTAATCCAGCCTACAAATACAGTATCATTTTTATATATCATGGGGTTACAAGATTCAATAATTCATGAAGAATTAGCTTCGCCGAGCTCTTCGAGATTAACGTTACTGAATACTCTGTAGTTTACCAAATTTACTTAAAATAATGTTCAAGCTATTCTACGAATACTTTTATCATAAGTAGGTGGATATAATTACTTATTGCTTAACTTTTTGATAATCTACTTGTTACAAAAGTATATTTCAACGAAAAACAAATCTTTTTAGTATATTTTGAAATAAAAACTATTCTCTCTAATAAAAAGGCATATTTTTTGATAAAGTAAGGTTACAACAAATGATAGTTTTACTAACAAATAAATTAGTACTCAACTTAAAACCTACTGTTTGAAAAAATTATTGAGCATAAGCCTTTTTATATCTAAAGTCTATTATTACCATTTTAGTATAATCTTTCTATCCAGAATCATCATAGTTAAGCAAATAATTAATTCATCAGTTTTATTTATTCACCGTAAGTGAGATTATGTCATGCTACATAGTTACTTACAACAAATATTTATGAAATGATATTCAATTCTAAATGGTTTTCCCGTTTAACGGTGATGTTACTGGGTATGGCTGCGCTATCTTCTTGCAAGGTCACACATGTGCATCATCACTATTCTGACAACCCTACTTCTGTAATAGAAAAAGAAGTAATCGTTCAGAATAATAATACTGCACCTCCTATCGAAGAGGAAGTAATTGTTGAAGATGATGTGTTTATTGAAGATGATGTAGTTGTTAATACTGACGAATATATTTTTGATGATAATGATACTTACCGATACACTACTCGCATTCGACGCTTTCATCGTCCTGCTAGAGGATTTAACTATTACGATAATTGGTATGTAGATGCCTATTGGTATAATAATGATCCATACTGGGCAGGGACTAATATTTATATTATTGATAACTCTTGGAGAAGACCTTGGTGGAGACGTAGAGGTTATTGTAGAAACTGGGGATGGTCCTGGGGTTGGAATAATTATGGATGGAATGACTATTACTGGAACCGACCTTGGTGCAATTCTTGGAATTGGAGACATCGCCACTGGAATACAGGTTACTGGGCAGGTTATAATAATGGTTGGCATTGGGCACATCATCATAATCATAATTGGAACTGGCATCATGGCAATAATTTTGGACATGGACATGGACATCATGGTTATTATGCAGTTTCTACACCACATTATATCAAAAATTATTATGGTCCACAGAAAACAGTTAGCCACCATGCCAATGCAGCAGTAGTGAATCAAAAGGGAGAAGGTTTTGCAACGAGTACAAACTCAACGAGCAATGTAAATGTTAAGCCCAATCAAGGGATTGCTACAGCAGCGGACAATGGATCTGTTCCAGGGAAAGGTGGCAACAATAGTGGTACAAACACAACACCACAAAGTAATCTAGCTACTGCTGGAAAAGGATCTAACACCAATACGAATCCTACAAATGTAAACAATACGAATGAAGGTCAAGTAAATGGTATGGCGAATAAAGGTTCTAAAGGGGGAGTTTGTCCTGTAAGTCCTTCATCCAATACAATGGTACAGAATAATTCTTCTAAAGGGGGAGTTTCTCCTGTAAGTCCTTCATCTAATACAACGGTACAGAATAATTCTTCTAAGGGAGATGCTATATCAAATGTAAATACAAGTTCAGGAAGTTCTACCTCGGCAAATACGCAAATTGCACAGACTAGAGATAAAGGATCTTCTAGTAGTTCTCCTAGTTCTTCTACTAAATCTAGCAGTACTAAGGAACACAATAATCAAGCAGTCACTAGCTCTAACAAAGCTTCTAGTACAAGTCATAATTCTAGTGCATCACGCTCTTCTTCTCCAAGTAGTAGCAGCAGTGCTAGCAGAAGTAGCTCTCCAAGTAGTAGTAGCAGCGCTAGCAGAAGTAGCTCTCCAAGTAGTAGTAGCAGCGCTAGCAGAAGTAGCTCTCCGAGTAGAAGCAGTAGTAGTGCTAGCAGAAGTAGCTCTCCGAGTAGATCTTATGGTTCTTCACGTTCTTCTTCGCCGAGTAGAAGCAGTAGCAGTGCCAGCAGAAGTAGCTCTCCGAGTAGATCTTATGGTTCTTCACGTTCTTCTTCGCCGAGTAGAAGCAGTAGCAGTGCCAGCAGAAGTAGCTCTCCGAGTAGATCTTATGGTTCTTCACGTTCTTCTTCGCCAAGCAGAAGCAGTAGCAGTGCCAG
>JAKVCT010000136.1 GCA_022448995.1 Saprospiraceae bacterium | reverse complement strand
GAATTAGATCCTAACAAGACTTTTACACGCCATTTATCAGGCAACTCTTCATACTCTTTGGTTGCTGGATTAAATCTTCGTCCTAGGAATAGATCTTGCACCGCTGCTTTGTCCTCATGGGAAGGCATTGTACCCTGAATAATACCAACTTCATGTTCCTTATATCCTACTTCCTTAACCAAATATTCTTTGATGAGTGGGAAGTATTGCACTCCTAAATTCATATAGATAATCTGTCCACTAACTGCTTCTTTCTTTTTCTCGTGTGCTTCTTTGACCGACTTTATACAGTTCATAGTGTACTGTAACTTTGCCGAACTTTCGATATAAGTTTTGTAAGTCAAAGTGGGTAAATCCAAACCTTCTACCTTGTAAGGAAACAGATAAGGGGATAATGCTAAGGCTCTAGCCAATCCTACAGACAAAAGTACTCTAGCTCCTGTATCATCATCTTTAATCGTCTTTCCAGCTGCTCTAATTACAGGCTTTTTATAAGGCTCATAATAGACCTTATCTTCTGGTAAACTCACTTGCCCTTGAGCAAAACCTGTTACAAAGTTCATAATCTCTAGCTGCTCGGTACTTAGTGGAATAATCGAGCTGACCGCTTCCTCTTTGGAGGAAGGCTTATAAGGTAAAACATACTTATTGGGACGTTTTAATCCTTGTGTTTTTTGTTTGTAAAGGAAATATTTACGAATAAATCCTTGTAGTCCCACTAAGTTGGCAAAACCTGTGAATACTTCCTTATGTACAGGTTGCAAGGAGGTATCAATCACTAACTGATCTTTAACCAAAACGAACTTATCAAAGAAATCTTTAATTGAGTTCAACCCAACAGATTTGAGTTCCTTATATGCCATAATGGATAGCATAGAAAAGACCTCCAATGGACTATTGGTAAAAGGTGTGGCACTCAATAAAAGGATATTTCCCGTTGGGTTGATATGCTGCACATACTGAGCTAGGGCAAAGGTTTTGAGTCCCATTGAAGAAGGTGTACCCGAATTAATCTTATATTCTACTCGACCTCTTTTTCCTTCTGCTGTTGCCTCAGCTGCTACAGAAGTAAAGATTTTCTTAGCTGCATGAGCTTCATCTATGGCAATAAAGTCAATGCCTAGTTTATCAATATCTACCTTTGTTCCCTTGAGGGCATCCCCTAAAATTCCCTCCGCTTTGCTTTGTTCGCTGGCTTCCTTACGCTTAGTTTTCTTCTTTTTAATATCTCGCTGTCCTTGGTTCAGAATTTCATTGATGTTCATGAGTAAGGAGGTAGCCACATCATCCGAAAAACCAATTTGCTTATAACCATGATAGGTAATCACACTGATTGAACTTACTGGAAGCTGCTTGGTCTTGCCTTCCTCATCTCTGACTTTAGGTAGGAATTTCTCCCCCAAGTTTCCTAATTCATTCACTTGAATCTGAGGTAGAATACCCTTGATTTCACGAACAAACTGTGGATATACCTGCAAAGGAACAGCCAATAAAGGACGTGAAGCCCAACCGTTCTCCATAAACTGAGCCATGCAGAAAATAGCGCACCAAGTTTTCCCAAGTCCCACGCCATAGGCAATACACAAAGAGCCTTGCATCATTGATGCGGCAATGGCTTCCCGTTTTTCGGGTCTTATGTCCATTTCCATCCCTCGATAATAACGAGCCATCGAAAACCCAATCGGTACTTGGTTATAATCAATCGGAACAATACCATTGTATTTTTTATTCCAATCCGTTTCGATTTTCTTTCGATCTTCGTCCAAAATCTCTTCCCCTAAAAATCGACTGAATAGGCGTTCTGCTTCTGCTTTAGCATTCTTCTTATCTCTTCTAAAAGCTTGTATATCTTCATCCTTTTTTCGAGAACGATTGTCAATCACTAAACGCATTAAATCCTCCCAAGTCAAACCAAAGCGAACAGCTGCAGTATCTGTATTGGAACGAAGCCACCAAAGGAAAGCGGTTTGCAAATCAAGCACAGGAAAAACCTTTTGATTCCAATAATCTACTTCATTCTTAAAATCCATTTGTCCAAAATCCTTTGCTCTCTTACTCTTTCTACCCTTAAATGGAATACCATCTTTTAGGCTTGCAATGGGATAGCTTGTCGCAATTTTATCAGTCACCAAAATGCGTAAACGCTTGCTTGGATCTGGAGCATCTAGTCTCAAGTAACGATCCTTGATGCGTTGAACAGCAGATTGTAAAAACTGGATCTGTTGTGTATAAACCTTCTCTCCATACTTTTCGACAATGACTGCCTTATTTTGCTCTAAAGCCAATTCCTTTTCATAGATATTCCCCGACTCAAAAACGAATCTAGGTTCGTACTTTTCTCCATCGTAACAAACCAAACCTTGATTGATCCAATCCTTAAAAACCTTTGGATAGCCTGTTTTACCATCTACCACCACTTGATATTTGTACCAACCTCCATTCATTTTACGCCCCAAATAACGCATATACCAAACGAAAACCTGTTTTTGCTCTTTAGATAAATGCTTGTTGTAGATCATATCAATTTCCTCAAAAGAGATGAGATCCAAATCTTCTGCCTTGATCCCTTGCTCCATTTCTTTTTCCTCCTTTTTAGCTTTTTGAATCGCTTGGTCTAGGTGCTGTTCTTGCTTAACTAAAGGAACTATCTTCTTTCGCTGCTTAGGTTGGCTACTGCCCACAGAATAGCTAGGATTATTGGTTCTAATCACTGCTAGAGCAGCTTGAGCATCTCCCTCATAGTCGGTATAAGTCTTACCAAAAGCATTGGTCTTTTCTTTGGCTTCGCCTAAGATATGCTCAGGCTTTACCTTATAATAATTATCATTAATCCAGAGGTTCATAAGGTCTTAATCTATAATATTGTGATTAAATTCTCGTTCGATTTCGAGCATGGCTTCTAAGATGCTAAGTCCAGCTTGTAGGATCTTATCTTCGATATATTGAGCTAACTTTTCTCGACCTTGATCGGTACTTCTAAACTGACAAAGTTTAGGTGTTAAGTTAGAATCACATTTATCAATAAAGGATTGAATTTGGATTCTTAGAGTCTTGAGTTTTTCTTCAAATTTCTTTTCAAAATCAGTCATTGGATAAGGCTTCTAATTCATTTAAACTAATACTGTTTCTACCTGTAATGTCCTTTAAGGCTTGCTCGGTTTGCTCTCCAAAGATTCCATCTACAGCAATTGCTGTCAAACCATAGAGCGTGTTGAAAATCATCCCAAACTGAAAGATATCACTAGGATCATAGGCTGCTTCTATCTGCTGATTAATCCAAGTTTGTAACTGCTGTACTTCCTGTCCTCTACTTCCTCTACTCAGTTGTTTATCCTTGTCTATCTCATTTGTATTTACTGATATTGGATTATTTGGACTAGGTGTTGCCACGGGTTTAGAAGCTTCTACTGCCTTTCGTTTACGAATAATAATTAAGACGATAAGTAGTATTACACTTAAAATAGCAAGTCCAATTAGAATCATTTTTTTCATGGCTTAAGTTTTTTCAAGGACAATAATTTCAGTGATCACATTGGTGTAAGGAAATAGGCTATTAGGCATCTTATAAGCTTCTAGCAATTTTGCTTTAGCTGCAATCGCTTCTTTGGTTTTATTGCTTGGAGAAGCTAGGAAGGTTTTACCCATTGCCGTGCCTACAATGAAGCATAGCAAACCTCCCTTTTTGAGTAGATCTAAGGAACGAGTAATGAAGTAGTCCTCATAGCGAGTTGCCTTGGTATATTGGCTTTCGCCCATTTGCATATAGCGACCTCCAGAGCCTCCCTTTAAACTTCCATAAGGAGGATTTCCAATCACTGCATCAAATTCAGCTTTGACCTTACCTTTTACCGAATCTCGATTCTTTAGAAAAGCTTGTTCAAAATATTGCTGTTTAATGGTCGCATTGGGATAGAGCAGCTGTGCGATTTGTGCAGAATATTTACTAATCTCATAGCCCTCAAAACTAATATCTTTGGGAGTTTGTGGAGCAAGTCCCAAAAAGCGACCTGTCCCACAAGAAGGTTCTAAAACCTTTCCTCCCTCAAAACCATGTTTGAGCAAAAGACCCCACATTATTTCAATCACTTCATCAGGTGTATAGTACTCATAGAGTAATTCAGTGCCGAAGTTGTCTTCCTCTGTTCCTTCTTCGCCTAAACCTCCATAACCTGTGTAAAGCTTGAGTAGATTTAGGTTATTCTGAGTATAAGCATGAGTCACTAAGCCTTTTTCATCTAGCATTTTTTCAATGCGTTTATTGAGTTGATATTGTTGTCTTTTGCTCCTTGCCATGATTAAAATAGATTAGATAGATTGTTGAAGATGTATCAAAAAGTTATCTGTAAACATATCGAGCAACGAGCTCTTTTCCTGTGTTTGATTCAGCTTGTTCTTGCTCATCCTTCAAACCTCCACCAGGAGAATAATTTTCCACAGGTATTCGTGCATATTTACCTATTACCCAATCAATAGAGATCCAGTCCTTTAATTCTCCATTTAAGAAAAGCTTGATTTCAGTTGATTCTTCTCCTGTGCTTGCATACTGTTCAATGCTGTAGCTGTAGCCATCCTTGAGAGCTATATTGTTTAGATTGATACTTTGAGTAATATTGGCAGAAGAGGTTCTTCCTCCGTGATTAAAAGTCACTCCTGCAATACCAGAATCATAAACGATAGTTCCCATCTCAATTCCATCTTCTGCAATGATAGAAGACTTAGAAGATCCTATTCCTGTAGCTTTAGCTGTAGTCTTAGTCTTCTTTTTGCGAAAGTAGAACCAGTAAATAGCAATCAAGGTTAGGATAGCGATTACTGCAAAAGCAGTCCAATACTTTTTAATCATTATTTGTGTATTTTTTGAGTATGAGTTGGTTATAAAATAATTAGGCTTTTTTCTTACCTATTCTCCATAAAAAAATAGCAGTACCAATCAGAATGGAGATCATAACGATTGGGATCCAGTAGGTGCGTTTTGCATTTATGGTAGGTGTTGGAATAATATCTTTAGGAATGCTATCTGAGCTAGGACAATTTATAGGCTGATCCTCTAAATTGAAACACTGTTTAGTGCTTGGTTCGTAATAGCCTATTGGCTCATCCTCATTATTGTAAATAGTTCCAAAATCATCTATTCTCATAAGGCTTATAGTTTTACCTGATTACCTCTAATCGCTTTAGGATCAGATCCAAATTGAGCCACTGCCTTTTGGTACAATTCATCTGTACTTGGCTCATTGATCGCAAAATGAACAGGGTCGTGGTAGCTAGCAAAGTCTCCCCCCCAAGTAAAGCCTAATTGCCTTGCTATTTGCGGAATGCCTGTAGCTTCCCACTCAGCTATAGGACTTGCTTTGCGTATTTGTACCCCGTTCTTACGTAGATTAATATCTAAGGCAAAACCGTAGTTATGACGACTTCGACCAGGACGAGCATTTTTATTATTCTCAGCATAGAGCCTAGCTTGATGGGCAAAGGTTCTATAACTGCTTGTAGGGATTACTGTGTAGCCCTTTTGTTCCATTTTATACACCAACTCTCTGAAGCGATCCTCTACACTTGGGTGCATGATGCTAAGGAACTTTTCTAAGTCCTCACTAAAGGTATATGTTACCTTCTTTGATCCTCTTAAGGCACGAATGATTAAAACAATCAATCCAATGATAATCAAGCCTAAAAGACTAATAGCAATCCATCCAAGAGCTTTGCGATCTAATTTCATAGTGAAGTGATTTAAGCAGGATTATAAAAATACTGCTGAGCTATAAAGACTCTAGCATGATGATAGACTGCCTTATTCATTTCCATTCCTGCCTCATCTGTCCAAAACTTAGCTGTACTTTCTTGGATACGTTGATACCAATCATTATCAGGTGCACCATTCATAATTTGATTGATAATGGTAATTACCTTTCCATCAAAAGCCTCCTTATTGGCTAACAGGGTTTTAGTTCTTGTTCCATTCCCACCTCGATTTATTGGCAAAATACCATCTTGATTTTCTTCAGGAATGGTATAATCATAATCCAAGGGACTACGTGGTTGCTGGCTAGCTGGTATTGCTTGAGCCTTTTTTCGAAAGAATAGAAAATAGGCAGCTACTGATAAAAGCATTACCACAGAGAAAATAAGAACAGGTTTCTTTATTTTAGGATTCATTGTTTTTCGATTGTTTAGAAAGTAGATAAAGGAGCCCAAAAAAAGCGACTACCAAGACCACAATCAAAATGATAAATAGAGTATTGTTTCCCTCTCTAACTTGATAAAATTGCTTAAACTTAGTGGCTTCATACTGAGCGAGCTCTTCTTGTGTTTTTCTATTCTTAGATCCTTCTGAAGCCTGTATAGCAGCCGTAGTAATAGCGACAACTGCTCCTATAATTGCTGTAATCATGCTATACCTTTTTACGACCTTTGATATAATAATAAAACCCAAAACCAACCATGACTAGTAAAACCAGGACAACCAGAATCATTGTCTTTTTAGATTGATCTAAATTGGCTTGTTGTTTTGCATAAGCTTGACCTTGAGCACTGCCCTCAAGCGGATTAAAGCCAGGGCATAAATATCCCTGGTTATTATAGAGTTGTTGAGGATCCATACGACTACAGAGATACTGCTCTACAGAGTCATACTGATTCAGGTGATATGGATCATTCCAGCAATCGCCCAAACAAGCTTCTAACATAGTTGGATTTGTACCTCCTATAGCTCCTTCGCATCTACAAGCACAAGCTTTGCGCTCTTTACAAAGTTTGTTTACACAGAATTTATTACAAGAAGTACCCATACACTTAGGCTGTTTTTGCTGTTTTAGAACCAAACAGAATCGCAATTAAGCGAACAATTGTAAGCACATAGGCAATCACCATAAGTACTAGAATAATATCCCAAAGGCGTTCTCTTGCCTCCATGGTTTCACATTTACAATGCTGCTTAGTTTGACCACAATCATTACAAACAGCAACTTGCAATTCTTCTTTTTGACATTCACACATTGTGCATCTAATTTAATAGGGTGAATAATTCTATTTTTTACGCATCATCATAAAAAGCATAACCACAATTACTAGCCCGAAAATGCCAAGTACAATCCATAAGCTATTGTTCTTGTTAGGTTCTTGTCTAGGGGGATTATTACTATTATTGAAGCCTCCTTGTTGAATAGGAACATTCGTATTTTGTCCCCCTCCCTGAATCCCTCCGATCAAACTTCCCACACCACCCAATAAGCTACCTATACCACTTCCCCAAGCTTCTGGATCGAAGGGTTGACCACCACCTTTTCCATTAGTATCTGTTCCAGGACTCATACCACTACCGCTTTGATCATTGCCTTTGTCACTATCTGACCCTGTTAGGCTAAGTGTGGTATTGGTTGGTCGAGCACCACTATTGTAGATGCGCTGTTTTTGTTTATCTAAATAATCCATGATTAAGAATAAGTTTTTGTACTAGGATCATAAGTAAATATCTGAACCCTAGCTTGTCCATTCATTTCATATTCCAAAGTAATGCTTGGTTCATTGCCTACTACTCCTAAAACATTGAATATGGCAGCGACAAAGAAATTAGCAGGAAAGCCAGAAGGAGGCGAATTAGTTGTCATATAACCTTGATAGCCTGTTTGGACATTTCCACTTCCAATATTATTTAAGGGAAGATTACTTCCATTGTCTTCGAGAGTCACTGTCCATGTATTTGGATATCGGAGTTTCATACGATTGCTACCTGAATTATAAATAACTTCAGGAGTGTAATAATTACCATTAACTTCTCCCTGTGTTTGCAAGAGCTGATCCTCAAAAATCAATGCAGCTTCAATAGCTTGAGCTACCTGTGTTAGGTCACTTGGGTTAACAGGGTCGATAGGATATATATTCCCATTAATTGTAAGTTGTGCATTATTACCTACCCAAGTATTTATATCTATTTTTTTAGCTGATAATAAGCTAATTAATGTATAAGTACCTGTTATAGATTCAAAAGTAAATTGATTACCCAATGTATAACGGAAATTGGATAAATCACCATAAGTTTCATCAAGACTAGGGAAGAATCGAATAAAAACACCTTCATCTGTATTTTCAAAATTACTGTCGTAGTTTTTAAAAAAAACACCATTGTCTGATACTAACTCAATTCTATCTTCTTGTCCATCGTTAGCAAATACGGGTAAAATCCAACCATTATTAGAAGTATATCCAAATTGACCAGGAAACATATCCCCAAATGGATCAACAGTGAGCCCAATAAGATCTAAAGTATTTTCAAAGTCTGCTTTCAGTGCATTAGCTCCTGCTTGGCTTGCTGGATAAAAAGCTTCTAAATCGTAGCTATCTCCATCATAGATTAGTTGAACATTAGTCAAGGGAGTGTTGACAGATTCTTCAAATAAGAAACGTTTGTAACGCGTAGGCACAAAATGAGCCTTATTGGTTCCTTGAGTTTGTACCTCAAACGGTATAGACACTCTACAAGTACAACGATTCCCCTTTTTGTCTTCAACAATAACTGTAAAAACAATTTTCCAAGATCCAGTAAGATTACTAATATTTTGCCCAAAGATATAGTTACTGTCCAAATCATCATTTGGAGCTGATTTCCGAACAGGGTGTCCCTGTCCATTAGGATCATAAAGCATTCCTTGGGATGAATAATGAACAAGACTAAAACCTACTGGAGCAGTCACTTGAACTGTATCTAAAAAAGCTTGATTATAACTAGGTTGTGCAATGAAACTTTGATGAATAAGAATACAAATTTCCTTGCACTTACTTTGGCAACAGCACATAGAATTAGATTGAGTAAGAAAGCCTATACCCAACACTAAAAAAAGGAATAGGTATAGGCTTTTATTTAAAATTTTATCGAACATCTGTTAGAAGCACTTCTACTTTTTGAAACGGGCTTGAGTTTTCTTTGCAAAAAGATATCCTCTAATGAGTAAATCTAGAGCTTCTTCTATAGTCTCTTCTACTTCATTCGCTGGAATATTAAAGGTCTCCTTGACAAATGCTAGAAGTTCGGTAGCTTCATCATCATCCAAATCACTTAATTCATTGGGTACCTCTGGAAAGCTTGCAATTAAGATGGGAACTTCCTGAAGTGTAGGAAGAAAAGACAGGCTTTCATTCCACTTTAATACTCCATCTTCAAAAACCTCATAGAGTTGACCCGCCAATCCGATTGCAAAACCAGTTACTTGTTTTAAGGCTACAATGCCATATTTTTTAGTTGCCATGATAATAGCTAATTTTTTATTTATTGGAGATTCGCTTCATCGCAAACCACACTAAAATAGGAATGACCAGAGCTAGGGCAATTAATAAGGAGGTACTAATAGGGATCTCAATTCGGATAGGAATTCCATCATTAGTCAACTCCTCTACACTATCGGTCAAAGGTTGAAATAAGTCGTTCATAGGTTGTATATGATAACTCAAGAGCAGCTATTCTAATTGATTTACAATCACTTAGAAATACTTCATGAGTTAGACATTAGATGTATTCTGCGAAGGTGCTGCATTCTTGTCGAAGCAATTCGCATTGTTCTTTATTGATAGACTGCTGATTAGGTATTTTTGTGTAGATTATCCAAACAAAGCTATCTCCACAAAGTACCACCATAAAAGCCTTAATCTTCAGAGATTCCATTAATCTTCTTATACCATCACATTTGAGTTGTTCTAGTTCTTTGCAGAAGACTAAGTTATTCTCTTTTAAATCACCAAAAAACACGGGGCTATCTGTTGTTAATCGGTTTTGTAAGTTTTCCCGAAATTGTCTTCCATTGCTGTCTAGCACGATTGACCATTTGAGGATATGTTTACCATCTATATAATATTGCCCGTTGTGAAATTTGGCAGCTAGACAAGCTTGAGCATTGAATCGTTCTCGTAGCTTATCTAACTGAGTCTTGACATACCTGTGATAAATTAGTTGTTCACTGAATTTGCGTCCACTTGATTTGTGATGTGCTATCTTAAGTCTATGTTTTATCCAAGATTTAAGTCCCCAACCCAAAGTACCAATGATCCCAGCAATAGCCACAATTAAGGGTGTCTCCATATCCTGTTGGGTATTCTTTGAGTAGACCTAATATGCTCTCCGTGTAGTTTGCTCTACTGTTTCTTTGGGAGCTTGTTCTCCTTCTGATCCAGCATTGCTATTCGGTATATTAGGTTGTGGTTGTTTAACTACAGTTTGTTTCTTTTGTGCCTTTTTTTCGACCATATTACCAATGAAGGCAAGGGCAACAATAATAGCGACAAAGAACAAAGCTGCTTGCCATAGTTTCAATTGACCAAATTTGATATTCATGGGAATTGAATGCTTGTTGTGAGTTAAGGAATACCAAGTGTCGTCATTCTATCTAAAAGATGTTCATCCCATTGAGTGTAGAACGTACTACATCCATTGACATAAGTATCATCCATTGCTTCTCGAAGTGTCTTTTTGTGTTTCTTTTTGTAAGCATTAGCAATCGTAATAAGTTGGTTATCTTCTAGTTTTACAAGTTGCTCATAGACTTTGCAACGTGCACTACAATCAAAACACCAATCATTAACTTCAGTGCTAACTTGTGCCAATAAGCCAGTATAATCCCATTCCTCTTTATCGAGCATATCTCCATCTGTGATAGATGGTTTGAGCTTGGTGTCTGGAGGTAATTTTATCAATTTAATGATTTTCATAATCCCCCAAATCAATAGAATAATCCCTGCAATAACAAGAATAGGTATAATACGACTTTGATGCTTTTCCCAAAAACGCTTCATAGAATGACTGTACTTGAAAAATTTATAATTCTTTCTTTAGCCTAAGAGCTATAGACGACCTGTGACTACTGCCGTTACATCAAAACGCAACTGCATACGCACATTTGGACGGAAGTTACGCAAGACAAAACAAGAGAAATTATCCAAACGTCCTTCCCCCATCTTAAACTGATAATTGGTTACATTAGCTCTTTGTTGATAAGCATCAATAGAGTCCCGAATATCAATAGATCGAGTCATATAGGCATCCTGTACATCTCCTGTGACATATAACCACTCTTCATACAATTGTTCTAATGCATTTGTGCCATCTGTGGAATCATTAGCAGTTTTGAACACTTCAATTCTTGCGGTATGAAAATGATAGGTAGTATTACACAAGTCTTTTAGGAAAAGATCATAAGAACCTGTATTGGTGCTCCCAAAGACAGTATTAGCAGGATTTTGTGTCCAACCTGAGTTTCCTTTATACTTATAGATATCTCCGATACCTAAGACAATTTCTTGTTCTTGTGCAGCATTGTCTGTATCAATAGTCACCTTGATTTGGGAGGAAACAGGCATACCTTGTGGGAGCTGTACAATACCTGTCCCCATGTTCATTGGAGAACGGACAGTTGCTGCATTGCTAGCATTATGCACCTCCTGTACTTGACCACCAGTGATCGCTTTTTGTGCATATTTAGCTCTATCCTCAAATACTTGCTGTTGTGCTGCTCCTACCCAAGTATTTGCACCAGTAACAGGTCTGGCTAGATTCATAATTTTTTTAAGCATTGTAGATCATTTTTTTAATGACAATTTTTCCCCTATTGGGGATTCTTACACTATGTTGTACACTACAAATGTATGTCAATCTAAAAATGCCTATTTGACGATTGTTGATGAACCTGGACAGACTGTCAATGATTCAACGTTTTTGAATGAAAAAGTAAAATAATAATTGAAAAGACTATAAAATTAGGGCACTTGAAAGTTTGAGTTTTGGTTTTTTATGCCTACATTTATAAAAATAAAAATTAGTTCTTTGACACCGTGGATTTTATCTATTTTAGTACACTAAACAGATAATTAAATACAATATATGACTTTTTAATTATACATAACTGTGAAAAAGTGAAAAGTCAAAATCGGGCTCTAAGTCCGATAAAGCCTAGTCATATAATCACTTTAACATATATTTGGCTTTACCTCTACTTAACCATCCTCCAATATAAGTTGGATTGAAACATGCCTACCCAGTATTTATTTACAAATACATTCATATCTACTTAACCATCCTCCAATATAAGTTGGATTGAAACTCTTAGTTGCTCCCCTAGCCCTGTAACCCCTCCTTTCTACTTAACCATCCTCCAATATAAGTTGGATTGAAACTTGAAAACATCAGGAACATAGCTCATTTTTGTTTCTCTACTTAACCATCCTCCAATATAAGTTGGATTGAAACACTCATAATTCTGATTTTATAATTATTAATAGATTTAACTACTTAACCATCCTCCAATATAAGTTGGATTGAAACCATAGGTAACTGCAATTTAGCCTTTAAGACTGAGCACTACTTAACCATCCTCCAATATAAGTTGGATTGAAACTTCAAATATTTTTTTTCAAAATAAAAAGAAGAAAACCTACTTAACCATCCTCCAATATAAGTTGGATTGAAACTGTTTTGATCGTTTTCTAATGGTGGCAGTCCTAATTCCTACTTAACCATCCTCCAATATAAGTTGGATTGAAACTTTT
>JAKVCT010000135.1:4674-12583 GCA_022448995.1 Saprospiraceae bacterium | reverse complement strand
TTTCAAGAATTTGGTCTATACGGGTATCACGCGAGGGAAAAAACTTGTGGTTTTGATTGGTTCTAAGCGTGCTTTGTATATGGCACTTAAGAATGATCAGGTGGATCAGCGTTATACTGGGCTGCAGGCTTGCTTGGAGAATGTGCAGATGAAGTAGTCGGTTTGTGAGAGGAAATTTTGTGAGGGGTGCATTATAGGAGACGTGTTTCAGGGGTGCACTGAAGTACACCCCTGAGGATCTTGATGTCCACTCCTATAGATATAGAAGATTTTATTGATAATAAAAAGTATCCACCAAGTGATGATATATCCCATCTTGATCTTCATATTTTGCTGCAATTACAACAGAATCTAAAGCATTGTTTTTAGGTCGTGGAAGTTTAATTGTCCATTTATTAGGGTTTTCTTTCTCAGAAGTGCAGGCTTTTCCATTTATAAATAACTGAGTAGCCTCTTGCGTATATTGCTGTAAAAAACAAACTCCCCACTTATAATCTAATCCAAGTTCTACTAGATAGGTATCTCCTCTATTTGGATTAAGAGGGATAGTTTCTTGCTTTATTGCTGATTGTATCCAAAAATCACAATGATCTCCTGTACGTCTGTAGCTAGAAGGAAGATAGATTCTTGCCATTTTCCAATACAATACTTTATGTTCAAGAAAGGATAATTGAAGAGCAGATAACAAGACTTTTGCTTCTATATTCGAAATATGTTCAAGCTCTTGATCTTGAAAAGCAGCAAACCTTTTTTTGTGAACTCCAACATGTTCAAAAACCCAATCCATCTCATTTTGAGTTTTTAGATTTTCTTCCATTATCTGAGCATAAAATGAATCTGCTGATAAGAAGGTTTTTTCTAATCTATCTTCTAAATCTAACCAAACATTTGTCGTCAAAACTCGCTGTTGATGCTGCGGATTTCCCTTATCAAGACGAAAAGACAAGTCATCTAAATATTGCTCTGTGGGTAGCATGATCGACTGAATAGAATCTAGCATTTGAATAAATTGAGCTGTTGCTTCTGGGTGGTGACATCTATCCGATTCTATCTCTTTATTCAGTTGCCTTTCATAACGTTGCTGCAACCATTTCAAATCTTTAATCAACTGTGAATTAAGCTCATATCTCACTTCACATTCTTCCAATAAATCTGTAGTAATTACTGCATGATCACAGGCAAAACAAAAAAATAAAACGGTGGCAGATAAAGACCAATGTAAATACTTCATAATTCAAAAAGTTTTAATGTTCTCTTTTAATTCCCAAATTTGACTCTTTCCCATTCAGCACTACTGTGCATCCTTCGCAGTTCATAACTACCATGAATTCTCTCATAATCCTTTGAATCATCATATTTTTTTTCATTGAGCAATAACAGCCCATTTTTATCAAAAGGCATGGTATCCCCATCAATAACAGCATAGGCATTTTTAGGAGATTTGAACCTACGATAAATACCAAAACTAATGTTTAAACTATCCTTATCAGAAAATGGAACATAGGCAAAAATTTCATCCACAAACACCTGATTGTATATTTTCTTCTCCAACTCAAAACAAGATTCATAACACTTAGCCATAGTTATTCTAAACGTCTCATTTTTAGCGTCTAATCTTCCCAAGTAGGCATCTATTTTATCAGCGTTTTTACCTGTTAGACACTTTGTTTGCCAAGTTTCATTATCCAAATTAGGTTCTATTAGATAAAAATGTTCAATCTGATACGAACTATTGTTTATCAATTTTTTCTGTTCTTGACTCCATTCTTCTTCAAACAATTTTTTAAAAGTATTTAGAATATCTAAAGCTTCCTTTTTTTGTTCTTTTTCCAAATTTCTAAGCTCAGTATACAAAGAATCTAGACTATATTTTTTGATCATTTCTTGAGTAAATTCATGTTCCTTGAGATCATCCAAAGCAATTCTATTTCTCCAAGCAATTTTTAAATTTCTCAGCTTATCCATTTTTGACAGACCTGATTTATGCCTAGCAATATAATTATGTAACTTCATCAAATCATCTTCCAAAACCATAGTTGCCTCATTGCCTATATAAGAATATCTTGCCCATTCTATTTGCTTAAAAAGGGCGCTTATTTCCTCATCTAAAGTGTTTTTTATTTTCTGTTGAGTGCCATTCAATATATCTGCGTTTGCCAACTCATTTCTTGGTCGGCTACAAGCCAAACAGCACAAAATAATTCCTCCAAAAACAATAATTTTTTGCATACTATTCTCTATTTATTGATAATAAAAAGTGTCCACCAAGTGATGATAAATCCCATCTTGATCTTCATATTTCACTTCTACTACAACAGAATCTAAAGTACCATCTTTAGGTCTTGGAAACTTTAAGACATGATCATCTAGATATTCATGTGCGGAATGTAGTGGATACCTTTGTCCATTAATCAACCAATATCCAATAGAATCTTGGTCGTTCTGCTTCAAAAAACAATGAGACCAATCATCATATACGCCCAATCTAAGTTGATAAGCTGCCCCTTGTTTGGGATTCAAAGGATTAGATTCTATCATAGATAGACTATGTAAAGATCCAAATCCACCACAATGACTACCTTGGCTATAAGCAGACAAATAACCTGTTCCGCCTTCACAATAATTTAGTTTTGTTCTCATAAAGACTAATTGAACAGAGGAAAGCAAAAGCTGTGCTTCTATGTTAGATAAGACCTGAAGCTTGGGGTTTTCTGGAATATCCTGATAACGATTAATAAATCTAGCTACCCACTCCCCCTCATAATTATTATACCCCTGATGAATAGATTGTGTAAACAAAGTATCTGTCTGAACAAATTTTTTTTTGATGGTTTTCCTCAAATCTGACCAAAGGGTTTCCGTCAAAACCGTTTGTTGATATTGAGGTTTTCCCTTTGCTAAAATATTCATTAAACTATCTAGGTATTTTTCAGTAGGTTGTAGGAGCATTTGAATACTATCCACTAATGCTATATCCTTTTGCATGGGTTCGAAACGTGTAAACTCAGAAGCCAAACTCCTTTTCATTTTTTGATAATATGTTTTTTGTAGCTGCTCCAAATTTGCCATAGACAACTGATTCAATTCGTACTTTTCTTGACAAATAGCTGCAGCATTTTCACTAATCACTGGAGCTTCACAAGCCACTAAAAAAAGTGAACAAATAATTGATAAACAAGCATATATTAATAGACGACTCATAGTATTTAGATTTTTGGGGTTTTAATATTAATTAATATGTGTCTCTTGCCACAGCATATGCCCTTCGTAATTATGCCCTCTATATTCATAGGCTCCTTCTAACTCTCTATATTTATAGGTGCCTTCTATCTGTGTTGCTTCATAAATATCTTTTTCGGAATATATCCTATCTAAGGTGATCGTTCCATCCATATCAAAAGGAATTTTCTGACCATCTACATTCAAAAAAGCATTATCTGGGCATTTTAATCGTCGCCCAATACTGAACAAAACCGTTAAGCTATCGGTATCTAAATGCGGAGTCCAATTGACAGCAACAATATAATCTTGAAAGATTTCTTCTAGTGCCATTTCTGTACCTGCACGACATTGCTTTAAGCAATACATAATAACGAACTTAAGATTGCTACATTTATACTTGCAGTTGCCTACATAATTCTTAATTTCTTGGTAAGTTCTATTTCTTAGGTAAAGCTTTGACCAAGCTTTTTTGTCTAAACTCGGATGAATTAGATAGAAGTCTTGAACATACTGAGAACCACTATTAATCTGATTTTGCTGACTTTTTCTCCAGTATACCCCATATGTATTTTTTAAACTACTCAGTACACGATAAGCCTCCTTTTTCCATTTTTTTTCTAAAGTCTTCACCTCATCATATAGTTGTTCGACATTATTCTGTTTTATAAATTCTTCATCTAAAATCTGAGTTGAATCCTCTCCAAAATCAATGGATAGATTGCGTAAAGTATATAGATCTAATTGGGTAACTTGAAGATCTCCAAAGCGCTTAGCTATTTTATGAGCTTCCAATAAACTATCTTCCAAATGAAGCGTTCTTGAGTTTCCACGATAATAAAAATCCTGCCTAAATCCCCTACTTATATCTAAAATCTCTGCATCTAAAACAGCTTGTGCCTCTTGACTAGTTTCTTCATAGAAACCCGTATTTTCTATAGTATCTCTAGGTTTGGAACAAGCCAAACAACACAAAATAATTCCTCCAAAAACAATGATTTTCTGCATACTATTCTCTATTTATTGATAATAAAAAGTATCTACCAAGTGATGATAAATTCCATCTCGATCTTCATATTTAGCTTCGATTATAATAGAATCTAAAGTACCATTTTTAGGTCGGGGAAGTTTAAAACGCAAACGATTTTCATCATCCAAATAATAGGTTTCACCATCCACAATTATGGACGTAGCAGTACGTGTATATTGCTTCAAAAAGCACTCGCCCCAACCATAAAGAACTCCTAATTCTGTCTGAAAAAGTTCTCCTTTTTTAGGATTGAGTGGAATGCTTTCCATCGGCACACCAAAGCTATAAGAGTGATCACAATACACCCCAAATCCCCAAGAACAACGAGAAGAAAACTGCTCCACAACAGCTTCCCAATAAAAAAGCTTCTTATCCAATACCGATAACTTTAAAGCAGCTAATAAGACTTGAACTTCTATATTGGCAATGTCTTCTATCTTGGCTTCTTCAAATCTCCAATAATCATATTTGCGATTAAATTCGCTTTTACATTTTGCTACTAATTCTTGATACTCTTTCTTGTTCTTATTGACAGGATACTGGAATAATTTATCTGTTTGATGGATAGTTTCCTTGAATTCTTGGACTAAATCCTTCCAAGCTTCTAGACTTAATGAATCTTGTTGATGATTAGGAATTTGATTTTCCCACTTATGCAATAAATGATCTACTTTTTGCTCAAAAGCTTGAATGATTTTTTGGATAGAATCCAACACATGAACATAAGGTAACATGCCTCCGTCTGAGCTTCGGGCTTCTAGACATTGTTCTACTCGAAGAACAGCTAAATCCATATCCTTTTCCAATTCTTGGATCAAATTTAGTTTGAACTGATAGTTCTCCTGACATTCCAAAACTAAATCATCTGATATGATAATATCAGAACAGGCAGTCATAAAAAATGACAGCATTATGCTTGTATATAAATAGCTTAATTTCATAGTTGCTGTTTTAGAGCCATTCTAATAATAAATGGATGCATACCAAGATCTATGTTTACCATTTACGTAAGGCAATTGATACGAACCTTTTATTTCTTTGTATTTATTAGATTCTCCCGAAGATCGCTGCTCTATAATTAAAAGTCCTTGCTTGTTAAACCTAAATTTTTCTCCTCCCATCCTTCCATAATTTCCTTCTAATGGTTGTATGCGTCTAAAAAGCCACAGCTCTAGTTCCAAACTATCTTTTGTTTCCGCATATGGTAAAACTGAAATTGCGATTTCATCTTTGGTGTAATTTTTAGGAGGGTATCTATTTGCAGTGATTGCAGCTGATAGAATTCTCATAATAAAGACCTTATTATGTCTATATTTATCTACTAGTGTCCTAAAATGTGCTCGTACAGCAGCAAAAGAATGATCTACCAAAAAACTCTTTAGCCAAGCTTCTTTATCCAATTTTGGATCTATTAAATAAAATTCTTCAAAATGCTGAAAACCACTATTGATCTGATTTTGCAGATCCTCTTCCCAAGCCTCTTGGAAGGTTGTTTCTACAAGTTTGAGCAATTCTATCCCCTCTTTTTTATACCTTTTTTCAAAACGTCTCACTTCATTATAAATCGTGTCTAGGCAGAAATCTTCTATGATGGCAGGCGTGATATTTATAGCTAATATTTTATCAATTTTTTCTTTGGTATCCTCATCTTCAAACCAAACTTGGTCTATTTTTCGCCAAGCTGCTATTTCTTCTAACTTCAAGGCATTAAATAACTTGAATTGATGCTTAGCCTTGATATATGATATGTTATTTCCATAAGGATGCTCTTGATTCTCAAAAGTTTTTTCAATATGATAAGAAAAGGTATGTTGATTCTCACTATATAACTCGCGCATAATCCAATGTCCTTCAGCATGTAAAGGAAGATTTGCAGGTTCATTGCGCACTTGGTTACAAGCCAAACAGCAAAATGCTAAAATTACAAACAGTAGTATTCTCATATCGCTAATTTGTGCAGGTTTGATAATAAAAGGTATCTTTCAGAATGTTGGTTCTCTCCCAACGATCAGTGTATTCCGCCTCAATGACTAGATTTTGGATTTTGGCTAAATCTTTTTTAGCAAAGGTCTTTTTTCCACCATCCAAGGGCAAATCTGATACTGGAACATTCCATTTATCACCATTGATCCTTAAATCCAAAGTACCATTTTCTACAAATTCATAATTATTTTGATAGACCACAAAGTTTTCTGCTTGAAAGCTTTCTCCTCGCTTTGGATTTAAAGGTTCTAATTGATTATGTGTAGGGTAATAAGATCCAGGACCACATCCAGTTTTTATGTAAAGTGGGACATATCCAAGGTAGACCAATTTCAAATTATACGCCCAAACTAATATTGAATTCAATAATAACTTTGTCTCAATCACTGTGGTTTTTTCAATATCTGAAGAGTTGATCCTTGATAAATCGTCCAAATACATATTAATTTCTTCCCTCATCCTTTTTTTAAAGAAAACTACTTCGTCTCTTGTTAGATCACGAGGAGATGGGAGTTCTAAATAATGATTCTCTGTTCTCTGATGTGTATAGTGAATATATCGAACTAAATCATTAAGTTTTTGAGAGCTCAATAACTTCTGAAGTTGCTCTGGAGCTTGTTTGTCTAAAGCTGCTACAATAGGATTAATGTAGTTGATTATTTCCGCATGATGCATGGTAGAAGTATCTAAAAAATCAAGCAGTTTTTCTTTTCGTGGGCTATGCTCATGTTCACGAATATACTTTTTCATTTTGTAGGAGTAGAAACTATCTACTTCTTCTAGTTGTTGGAGAATGTCCTGTTGAATTTTATATTCTTCCTTGCATTCCTGCAATAATGCATCGCTGATTACTTGCTGAGAACAAGCATTCAAGACTAACAATACTATTACAATAACAATTATTTTAATCATACTATTCATCACAACCATATTTATATAAATCATCAATGGATAAGATAAAAGGAAAATAAAAAAACTTCCCTGTCAGTCTATTTTTAACACATCTACTACGTACTTCATCATTTCCTACTTTCTCAAATGTCTTTATAAAATCTTGATCAAAACTGAATGAACCATCACTATCTGTGGGCGTATTCTTGCCACTCTTATTAATCCAATAAAAATCTCCTAGCTCTCTAGGATATCTAGCTAAATTCACGTTCAATACGAGACTATCTGGATGTGCTGCATCTGATAAATGAACCGCTAAACGATCTATATAGAAATCTTCTCGAATAAAATCTCTATGGTTAAAATACTTTTTAAAATCTTGTAATATACCACATTTCCAAGCATTGAAATTCCTTTGTAAAATATTGACGTGTGTCCCCATATCCTCCAAAGATTTATTTTTCCAATAACGATTAATCCACTGTTGTTGGCTGATTGTGGTATCTAATAAATAACGTTGTTGATTTTTTAAACGCACTTCCATGAGTCTACCTAGCACTTCTAGATTAGAAGGGTTACGTTCTCTTTTTGCTTTAATTAGGGTATCCAATAAAGCCATACTACTTGCTCTTAGCTCATTTTCTGCCGATCGAATTGCTTGATACATGTCCCCTAGATGATTATCATTTAGGCGATATTTACTTAAATCTTCTTTTTGAGGTGACCAAACTCCAACAGCAGCAGTATCTTCTAACATTTTTGCTTCCATCTGATAATAGCCCTCCC
>JAKVCT010000135.1:0-4664 GCA_022448995.1 Saprospiraceae bacterium | reverse complement strand
TTTGGAGATTCAATCTAAATATCTTAAAAACTTCAGCTTCCGTCCAAGCTGCAACTTTCGCTTCAGAATCCATCCGAGCATCCTCAAAATCATGACTAATATCTAAAAAATAATATCTAACCATCTGGTCATTAAACGTCCGCAAGCTTGACCTTTGTACAACATTGATGTAGTCTTTGTTGGTCATCTCTTGTCTTGGACCGCAAGAAAAAAGAGACATTAGAAATAATCCTAAGATTAGTATTCTCATATTACTGGTTTGTACAGGTTTGATAATAAAAAGTATCTTTTAGAATATTAGTTCTGTCCCAACGATCAGTGTATTTTGCCTCAATGACTAAATCTTGAATTTTGGCTAGATCTTTTTTGGCAAATGTTTGAGCACCTAATGGATAGCGATCAATAGGTAAATTAAATGCTTTCCCATTCAAACTAAACTTAACAGAATCGAGCTTTAGAAACTCATAATTAATATGATACATCAAGTAACTATCTACTTGAAAAGCTTGTCCTTTCTGTGGATTTAACGGTGTGAACCGATGGTGCATAAAATGAGGAAAAACAGTAGAATATTCTGGTCGATCAAGAGGATTATGATAACGCCAAAATATACTAGTTTCCGCAAAAATAAATTGATAATAAAGCATTTCTATATTGTAAGAACAGATAAGCATAGAGTTGAGCAAAATCTTAGTCTCAATTATAGTAAGTCCTTCAAAATCAGCGCTACTTGCAGTCATGAGTTTATCATGATAAGCTGTAATTTCTTCTAGTCTGCGATTATTAAATGCAGCTACTTCGTTGGGTAGAAAATCAGGATGTGGCAAAACAGCAATATACTTCTCCTTTATTTTAAAATGAATCCCATATACATTTTCTAATAATTGTTCAATAGCAGATCCATTCAAATTCGATTGAATCTGTCCCTCATGTTTTTGCTCTAAACTTACAAAAGTGGTTGCAAAATCTCTTTCGATCTGAGCATGGTAATATTCCATACTGTCTAAAAACTGAAACAAGGTTTCTCTATAAGCTCCTTTTCTAAGCAATCGCTCTTTGACTAATATTGGATATTCTTTGTGCATTGTTTGTAGCCTCTCCAATAGTTTGCGCTGTTGTTGATGTTCTTGCTTACACTCTCTCAATAATTGATCACTAATTACTTGTTGAGAACAAGCAGTCAATATAAGAAACAGCAGCAGTGACGATATTTTATAAATCTTACTCATAGTCTCTTATTTGTACAAAAACTCTAAATCAATATTTGAACTTATAGGACGAGATCTACCAAACCTCTGACCATCATCAAACTGACCATGTATATGTGGAATAGTATCTTTATTGTCTTTAATAGATTTCTCCAAATCTTGATTTAAACTAAAAGAACCATCTTTTCTTGTCGGAATAGTCTCCTTATCATAAATCAAATAAAAGTCCCTAAACTCACTAGGGTATCTATACAAATTGACATTCAAAACTGTGCTATCTAGATGTTCTGCATCTAATAAATGAACTGCTAAACGATCTACATAAAAATCCTCTCGAATAAAATCTCTATGATTAAAATGCTTTTTCAAATCTCTAAGTAAACCATATTTCCAAACCTTCAAATTCCTTTCTAATGTATTGACATGCATCTGCATATCACCCAAAGATTGATCTTTCCAGTAACGACTAATCCACTGTAATTGGCTGAGTGTTGTATCTAATAAATAGCTTTGCTGATTTCTTGAACGCATTTGCACCAACTCATCCAAAACTGCTTGATTGGAAGGATCGCGTTCTCTTTTGGCTCTGATTAGAACATCAAATAAAGCAGTGCCATTAGTTCTTAACTCTTTTTCTATTGATCGAACTGCTTTATAAATATCTCCCAAGCTCTTATCCTTTAAGCGGTGCTTATCTAAATCTTCCTTTTGAGGTGACCATATCCCGATGGCTGAAGTATCTTGAAGCATTCGCGTTTGCATATTCCGATAATGAATCAAGTTTCTATGCAAATCTATTTTGCTAATTTTGGTAATTTTTGTTGACATCCAATCACCTATTTTACTATTCGGATCAATTCGGATCTCACGAAAATCATTGTGGAGTTCTTCATGATGGTGTCTAAGCAATCGATCATCAAAAGTCTGTAAAGTAGTTTCTTCTATATCCTTGATATAGGCTTTATTAATCATCTCTTGTCTTGGACTACAGGACAAGAAAAACATTAGAAATAGACCTAAGATTAGTATTCTCATATTAGCAGTTTTGGGTAAGTAGTTAGTATCAAAATACAATTCCCCAAAAAGGTTACAAGACAAATTACATCAATCTCTTTCCAAAATGTAAGTATGTGTGTAAACATCAGTCCCCAAAGAATCTGACCAATAGACTTTAAATTTCTTCTTGGTTAAATAAACCACCTCTGCTACGGTAGTATCCAAAACTACAGTGTTACTTCCTCCTGTGGTATCTCTGTACCATGTTCCGAATATAAATTGCTCGCAATTGAATTGAGGTATAGCCACATAATTATAATTAATCATGCTATCATAAGCTACAGGTTGAGTAGACTGTATATGAATATTCAGATCAAATAAATGATCTAGATCTGCTAGAGAATCTGGCGTTAAGAAAGTATAAACCACAGAAGTATCCAAATAGGTTCTATTAAGAATCTCCACATTATTTTTAACAGAATTAGAGCTAACTAATTTCCAAGTTCCCCTTTCAAGTCGATTATAACAGATTTGAGAACGACTCGTGTGACACTCCGTTGCCAATAGCAAAAGGATAGATAAACTATAGGCTATTCTAATTATTGTTTTTTTCATTCGAAAAATGTTAAGAATCGAAGGATTTTTTAAAAATTATTTATGATTTACCAAGAAAAAATCTACATTTAAGAAAAGAAGTTATTTAGTAGTTTCTAGTACTTTTCCTTAGAAAATTAAGTACTTAAATGGATTCCTATAGAATAACGCAATTAATGCACAAGAACCGAACCCATTATTAAAACGAATCTGGAAAAAAGACAATGGAAAAGAAAGTCATTTATTTCATATACCCCGATGTACACGAAGTAGCTGCCCATACAATTAAAGAAGATCTGAAAAACACGATACATATCATTACGAATCCTGACTATGATCGTTTGAAAAGCTACTTAACAAATGACCCTAAAGCCATTTGTGTTCTACTCATCAGTGACAATTTCTTGAGATCTATGCCTTGTATGTCACAAGCAGTTAGCTTTATGCAAGCAGGGGACTACGATAGTATGGTTAGTATCATCCTAGATAGCCAACGATTGAAGGCAGGCAGGATGAATGAGTATGAAAATTATCCGACTAATATCAATAGCAATGAAGATTCTATTCGCCACCGAGATTTTTGGTGGGATGAGCTTATTCGCTTGCGTAAAGCTTCGAATAAAGCACAGGGTGCTGAACAACTTGCCTTAGAACATAAGAAAAAACTAGCTCAGAAAATCTCCACTCGTATGAGCTTGTTTATAGATAAGGTAAAAACATTTAATCCACTCACTTGGGATGCGTTTAGAGCAGATAATTATCAGATTTTATTTGATAAATTGGGATTGGGACATACTTCTCCAGAAGAGCGCTTTGGATTCCAACTACCATCCTACGAAACAACTACAGTAGAGGAGGATCTAACTACAGCTGAAAGCGTAGAAACTCCAAATATTCCTGTAGAACCTGAAGTACAATTGGTGGAACCTATAAGTACTGAAGATCTTACAACGGAAGAAGATAATTCTACAGAGATCGAAAATCCTGTAAATGAGGTTGTAACTATCAAGGAAGAAAGTTCTACAGATATAGAAGATACTGTGATAGAAATTAAGACTGAAGATATTCAAGAAGAACCTAGTGAGGAAATAGAAATGGAGAAAGAAGAAGTAAGCAGTCCTCAAGACAATGAAGCTACTGAAGAGAAGATCTTGGACAAAAATAGTATTGAAGAAGGCATAGAGATAAGTTCCTCTGAACATTCAGAAGAGAAATCCTTCAAAATAGAAGAACAAATAATACCAGAGGATGAAGTAATTAGAGAGGAAGTGGTCGATATAGAAGAGCTTGTGATAGACAATACGGAAGAGGATAATACGAAGGAAGCTGAAAAAACTGAGATTGAATTATCAGAAAAACCCACTTTAGTAGAAGAAATCGAAGAGGAAGTAATAACGGAGGAAATCAAAAACGAGGAAAAGGAAGAAACTATACCTGAATCTAATCCAACAGAAGAAACAACTATTATGGAAGAAAACGAAAATAAAGAGAAAGAGTTTATTATCAAATCATTGGAGTCCTTAGAAGACATTGATGAACAAGCCTTGGTAGAACAATTAGGATTGCTAGAAACAGAAGATTTGGATGTTCTATTTCATGTAGCTGAAACTAAAATGGAAGAAGATGACTTTGAAGATGCTCGTTTTCTCTACGAAAAGATCTTGCAAATCGATCCATTCAATGGTCGTGCCCTAATTTGGTTAGCGCGTTTACTCAATAATCATTTTGACGACGAAAAGTCAAATGCAGAAGCTATTTACCGCAAAGCAATTGCGTTTAATGAGCCCAATGCTCAGTTGAATTATGAGTATGGTTTATTGGCACGCGATCATTTTCAGTCTGCACACAAGGCAGCTGAGCTATTCA
>JAKVCT010000134.1 GCA_022448995.1 Saprospiraceae bacterium | reverse complement strand
ATAATTTCTTGCATTAAGACCAAATCAACCTATCACCTATTATAAGTCATAAATTTCTTAATTATACATTGTAAATGTGACATCTTGAGATGTATAAACTTGTGAATTCCCTTTTTATACTCAAAATACTTTTATCTTTCTCTAACCTACTCTCTGTCAAAATATTATTAACGATCTACTTCATTAAATACAATAAGATATTTCTCTGAATCAGTGATCCACTGAATCAATGAATCATTTTTCTATAATCCAATATTAATACTACTTTCCAGCACAATTACAATGATTCATTACTGATATATTTTTCAGCACTTTTGTGACAGAAAAAATAAACTAAAATAGCCCCATAGTCTGTAAACCATGAGGCTATTCTTATACTATATCTCCCCTACCCTATGCTCGGCATCTTACTTGAGAAATCATCCATATCAGTCACTCCCATTTGACGTAGATAATCATTGACTTGGTCTAAGGAATGATGACGCAATTGAATTTGCAATTGCTTGATATGAATATTATTCTTAGCAGCTACCACTGCTCCAGTATGCTTCCAGCTATACAGCTTATAGAAACGAGTTTCAAAACCATACTTTTTTAGAAGTTTCCTATGTTGAGCAGCAAAAGTATTTACCCCTGTAGGTTGGTTAGGGAATTTAGTACTTAAGAATAAATATTCGTTTGGATTCCTCCCCTTTACTTTTTTCTCGACTAAATCAATAAAAGCATCTGGAATAATGACATATTGCGTTTTCTTATTCTTAGCAATGTTGTAGGGTACTAAGATCTTTTGATCTTCTAAAATGATGTTTCCTACCTTGAGCAAACGAAGTTCTGTTCTTGGTCTTAAAAAACAGTAGTACACAAACTGTACAAAAAACCACAAAGGAGGATTCTCTTCCTCTAGCCTACTAATGATAAAATTAGCTTGACTTCTTGTAAAGTATCGAGCAGGAACGCAGTCTCTTTTGATTTTAGCTATATGTTTAGTGCCTGTATACCCTAATGGTCTAAGTAAACGATCTAGAATGCCTAGATAATTATTATAAGTAGCAGGTCTTAATCTCTTTTCTTCTAGTAAAAAATCAAAGAATTTATCAATATTATTCCTAGTCACTGGACGTTGCCCTAAATAATTAAATAAAGCCCTGACTTTGGATAGCATTGTTTGGTAGGATTTGCGTCGTAATCTTGGGCGCAGTCTTTCTAAATAAGCCATTACCTTTTTCTCATCTCTATTCTCTTTTGGCTTAGTAGTAGATCTATTTTTTAGCTTTTTATTCTTCTAAGTCTTTTGCTAATTCGAGTGCAGCATATTCTCGTTCTTGTGTGGTTTGCTTTTCATTAATTCCCTTGTAAGCTCTTTTTCGAGTCTTGCCCTCATACCAATACACAAACCATTTCTTGCTTAAATCTCCATTAGCATCGTAGAGCTTATAAACAGAAAAAATTTTTTTCCCATTGTTCTATTAATTTTTTTCGTGACTGCAAAATTAATAGACCGTTAGGCTATGTGATTAATCGTAAATGTTAAAATGATAGTAAATCGCTGTTTTATACATGCAAAATAGACAATTTTTACGCTGTCTATCACCTTACACAAAAAACTTAAAATCAACGATTTATACCGAATTTTGTCGAGATGACTGGACTCGAACCAGCGACCCCTCGCCCCCCAGACGAATACTCTACCAACTGAGCTACATCTCGATAAGATATATGAACATCTAAATAGTTGTCTAATTTAAGAATTACCAAGAAACAAACAAAAAAAGATGAATAAAAAGTTTACTTTACTCCTTGCTTTTTAGGCGACCTATAGACAACTGGCGATAAAAAACGACTAAAATTAGAGCAGCAAAAAGCATAAAACCAGTCAAAATAAAAAGTGCCCAAATCACTTGATTCTTTTCATGGAAAAAGGGCAAAGCAAAGATTCCTCCAAAGAGAATTCGAAACAAAATACCTACAACAGAAAAGATACTATTTGCTCTACCAATTACCTGATTAGGGATACACTTAAACAAATAAGAAACTCGAATTACTCGAATACCAGCATTCGTAACCCCTAGCAAAAAGCTCATCAACCAATAGATATAAACCGACTTACTAAATGTTAACAGACCAAACTCTATTACAGTAATCAGTGTGAGAATAATGATTGCTCCGACATAAGTTGATCTAGCAAAGATCCAAGAAATGCACAAACCTGCTAGTATTGCCCCCATAGCATAATACAGCTCAGATTGGGCAAAAACTGCGTCAGACATCTCTAAATGATTGCTTACATATAGAGGTGATAAGTAGAATACAAACAATAATACCACAATGAATACAGCATAACTTGCCATTCCAAATACAAAAACAGACTTCTCCTTGACTAAATATTCTAAACCTATTTTCAAACGTTGCCAAGTTGTTCCAATCTCTTTTTGTCGAATTGCTATTGGCTGAAATTTCATAAATATGATTAGTAACAAAGCAATAAAATAGGTAGCTGCATCTAAGGCAAAAATCTCATAAATCTCCCATTTCTGAATCTGAATCCATCCCCAATCTCGATTCTCCAACAATACTGCAGCAACACCACCGGCTAAGGCTGAAGCCAACTGACTCTGTACCTCAATAATAGACGCTGTTCGGTTATAATATTCAGGTTCTGTAATTTCTTGCATAAAGGCATAGAAAGCAGGATAATGTAAATTATAGTTCAAAAAAGTCATTCCAAATACAGCAATAACAATGTAAGGAGGCAAATAGCCTTGCCAATATCCCGTAAAGGTAATCCCTGTCAATAAGGAACCACAAATAACATTTAGACAAATAAATATATATTTACGATTGTACCGATCTACCAAAGTTCCTGTGTAGGTTGACCAAAATAAGGAAATACAGGTAATAATCACATAGGCAATACCATACCAGTTAGACATTCCTATCTGATTGAAATAGAGTGGTATAGAAATCATACTCAATCCCTGAGCAATTCCCGAAATAAAATTAGCAGATAAGAGTAAACGTATAGCAGATGAATTCTTCAATAGTATTACTGGTTGTTTGTAAACGAATTAATTCCTAAAATTGGATGCAAATATACAGCTTGTTTATTAGCCACAGGTCTAAAACAATAAGATTAAAATTAGGATCATTTTCGATTAAAGTATTTCTCAAAAAATATAAACCTCTCCATTACAAACTCAATAAACTAGTCAAAATCAGTAAAATAACGGCTTTGAGCTCACTTTGAAGCAATTTTTAGAATAGGTAACTTATCTTTTATTGTAGAAATGCGTATTTTTGGTAGTTGGCATATACTACAGGGTGGTAATAGCCATTTTAGCTTCATAAAATGCATTGAAATCAATAGTGAGTAAGAAAGAACAAAAACATATCATAAAGGAACAAATCATTGATCTAGAAATAGATGTCTATGATGAAAAAGAGATCCAACCCATTCAGAATGAAGTCCTAAGAGTTTTTCAACATGAAATTGGAGAAGAATTAGATCGCTTATTTTCTAGGATTGCTCCACCGGATGTTTATATACACTTGGATAAATTAGAAATTAATTTACCAGATCTTCGCTCTATTGATGTAAGTACAAAGTTTAAGCGAATTGTTGTTCAAGAAGTTGAAAAAGCAATCTATGATGCTATCCGCAAAAATAGGTCAACAACAACAGCTACCAATCCAGATGCCCCCAATAGTGGAAAATTTGCTATGGTAGTAGATGATTGGACTATTTTTGAGGAATTTATGAATACAGGTGCTTATCCCACGTGGTCGGGAGGTGAGACCCAGCCTATTCAAAAGATCTTCAAGCAATTACTACAAAGAGATCCCAAAAAATTAAGTAAAATTGTCTATAAACTTAGCCATAAGAAAAAAATCCAAAAACGTCTTTTCTTTCAATTCAAACCACAAGACTTAGAAAAACTTATTCGTCATTTATTCAAACAAGATGGACGAAAAGCGGTCAAACAGTTGGATCTAATTCGAGCACGCTTGGGCAAACGGTACAAGGTACTGAAAGGTAGCAATAAGATTCACCGAACAATCTTAGAGGGTGCCTTGAACTACTATATCAATACTGCTCAAAAAGGTCGAAAAATCAAGTTAGATACTCGTGATTTTGTGGAAACAATTGTAGAACAAGTGCAGGAAACTCATGAATCTGTAGATCGCGAAGGAGCACTGGATGCTACCTTGGATGATCGCGACAAGGGAAAGGTGCGTACAGAGTTCTCAGGTAGCTATCAGGAAGTAGATATTATAGAACACTTCTTGACTTATGGTTCCATTCCCACTTGGGCAGATGTAGATTCTAAAGAAAGTTTACAAGGATTGTTTGAGCGTTTGTTACGCGATAAATTGGTTGCTGTGCAACGCATGATCACCAAAAATATTCGGAATACCAATGTATTAAAACGTTTGATTTTTCAGTTTCCCAATGAGCAAGTTCTCAATCTCCTAGAACCTATCCCGGGTGATAATCTTCGTTTTATTGAAGATATAATTGAGGAATTCAGTTTCTTGAGCCAAAGACGACAGAATATTCCTACGAGTATTTCTAGGGAACAGCTGAGAGCCTCTATCCTACAATCTGCATTGCGGTATGTCTTTATCCAAAGACGTAGTAATTTTGTAAAACAAAGCTTTCTACAACAAACACTGGAAGATTTAGCTCCAGAAGTAGGTTCCAACTATGATTCTCTCCTAAAAGAAAGTTATCAAAGCTTTCGCAGACGCAAACAAAATAGTGGTAGCCGAAAAGAAATTCTACGTACGCTGGAAAGTATAGATGCTAAACTCAAGATAGAACGCGAAAAAGATCAGCAGGTACTTAAGCAACTCCAAAAAGATCAAGATAAAACTACGACTCGTCTAGAACAAATCGAGATCGCGTTGACACAAGATAACTTAACTACTACAGAACGCCAACGTTTAGAAAAAGAACAAACTACTCTAAAAAGACAGTTGACTAATCTTGAAAAACGAAGTGAAGAACTAGGAGCAAAAGATATTACACTGAGTTCTGATTTGGATGAAATCCAACAAGAACAACAGCGTTTGGATGAGCGTTTAGAAAAAACACAGCAACGCTTGCGACAACAGGCTCAGCTAGAAGAACAACAAATCAAAGCCTTGCAACAGTCTAAAGAAGAATTGGAGGACGAACTAGAAATTGTTCAAAAACGCTTTGAGAAGTTACAAGCCGAAATTGTTGAAAAACTAAATAAAGTTGTCAAACAACTTAGAAGCCTCCAAAAAGAACATAAAGCTGTTGAGCCTAAAGCACAATCTAGGATCAAGAAAAAGATTGATCGTACCAAGCGTCGTGTACAGCATTTCCAGGAGGAATTACAAAAGAGTGTTGATCAACTCTACAAAAACAAAAAGAATCTAGAACTCCTAGTCACGGAACTAGAAACTGCACTCAAAGGACAATTACCTGCACAAGAACGCAGAACTATAGAACGTGAGATTAGACAACTCAAAGCAGAAGTAAGAGCAACAGAGGAACGACTTAAATCTCTAGAGGAGGAACAGAAAAAAACAACTGAGGAAATCAAAAAACTACAAACTGCTATAGATACCCCCGAAGAGGAAGAAGAATCTGCAGGAACTAGTAAAATTGACTTCATTCTAACCGTCTTACAATATGGTGCAATCCCTTGGTGGGCTGATGAATACAGAGACAAATCCGTAGAGGAAATTATCAAAAGCTTTGCTAAGTCTGATATCAAAAAACTGCAGCAAGCTTTTAGTAAAATTGGTAATAATCCTGTGGTTTGGCAACGTTTGGTTAACCAAATGAGTGAAGAAGGATTGCAAGATTTGATCGAAATCCTATATCCAGATCAATTTGGTTTTGTGATCACAGTAGTACTAGCGTTGGAGCGTATCTATGAAGCTCAAGTCTATAAACATCTTACAGAGATTCCGGAGAAATACTTTAAGTGGAGTAAGATAACCGAATTTTTATTGACTGCTCCTTTTCGTAATACCAATGATTTTATTAGGGATATTATTTACAAAACTTCACAATCTTTCAATATCTCGCCATCTTCACTGAGTGAGTATTTAACAAATATTGGTAATAATTTTAGTAGTACACGTTTTGCTGTATTAGCGCATATTGTCCCTCAGATCAAGGAAGATCCTAAACTAACAGAGTTAGAAAAAGAACTCCTCAAACAAGAAACCGAGACTAAAGCACCTGTTGATATAGATGATGATGAACAGTTCTTGACAAATGAGCAAAAGTTAAAATTGCTAAACAGTTTCTTACAGAGTGGAAAAATCAGCAAAGATGCTCAGAAAGCATTATTGAATACAGATGAAGATTTTGAACGTTTGTTGCTAGAACAGATTACTGAAAATAAAAGTACAACAAGACAACTTTTGGTCAATCTGATGAATAATCAGACTGCACGTAATATTATTATTAAGCGTTTTAGCCAAGCAACATACTGGGAAATTATCCAAACAATTCAAGCTAGTGCTGTATTGATTGCAAGAAAACATCTAGAGGATTTCCAATTGGCATTGAGTGATACTAACCTACTGTTAGAGAAGGATGCTCTACTCGAATTCCTCAATCAAAACCCAAATAAAGTCTTTAATTCTAAAGATTATGTCAAGTTTGTATTAATGCAGCTCTTTCAAAAGGTAAGACGTGCACCAGCTCCAGTTATGGAAGAATGGAAAGGAAAGTTGATCTTAGTACAAGACAAACTCAAGAGTACCTTGTTGTTAAGTGTTATTAGTCTAGAAGTAGAATTCTTACAGTCTGAACAAGAAGCAAGTAAGAGTGCTGAAATTGTTGCTAATTTACAACAACAGATAGAAATACTTAAGGCTAAGTCTAGAGAATATAGTCAAGACATGCTCTTCATTCTCAATCAAGAAATGATCGAAATCAGAGGATTGAATGAAGAACCCAAAACCTTAAAAGAAATAGAGAAAGAAATCTTTAGCTTAACTCAACGTTTAGACCAAATAAAAAAAGAACTAGTTCTAGATCAACCCAATTTGCGTATCTTAGAACTCAAGAAAGAACAGGCTCAGCTAGATGCTAAAATTAACTTATTGGAACGTGAAAAACCTGTGCTATTAAGGTATTGGCAGCCTAAAATTGATGCAGCTCAAGAAGAATTGGTCGAGATCACACCCAAAATACGTGCTTTAGAGGATGCTCTAAAACAGTTTGAACCGGAAGATTCTAAATCTACTAGTTATACTCCAAGTTTACTCGAAGAGCAAGCTTCATTAGACGACGAGATCTTAAAAGAAAGTATTCAGAAAAAACAGATTCCTAATATTTTTACCCTTTTAGAGAGTTTAGATGAGGCTTCGGGTAGTTTCAAGGAAACACTAGAAAAATATATACAAGAATTTGAGGAGAAACATGATAGCTTGGCCACTATTCAAGAACAACAACAAGCTATTTTTGAATTCCTCAACCAAATTGAAAGGATTCAACCACAAGTGCCTAACTTGCAAGACTTACAAGAGCGCTTAGTAAAGGAAATTAATCAACAAAAAGTAACTGATCTTGTAGATCGTTGGGAGGCTATCAATCAAATTTATACGAGTTTAAAAGAGCAAGTACAAGTAGAAGGATTAGCTACTTTTGATATAGAGAATCTACCACAAATAAATCTAAGAGAAACTCAAAAAGGAGATATCTCAGAAGAAGAAATTCGTGAAGGAGACATCTCAGAAGAAGAAATTCGTGAAGGAGACATCTCAGAGGAAGAAATTCGTGAAGGAGACATCTCAGAAGAAGAAACTCGTAAGCGTCAGCAGGCTGCACTTCAAGAATTAGAAAAACAATTAGAAGCTTTTGCTAATATTCAAGCTAATCTCTATGCTTATCTAGAAGAACAAAAACAGCATGAGATTCTCTTATTTATTCGGAAACTAGAAATTCGATGGATTGGTTATACTCGCCAAGTACATTTGGGAGAATTAGATTTGGAAGCGGTAAATGAATTACTGAATAAAGAATCCGAAACCTTGGAAAAAGAGATTGGTGCTTTTGTAGATGAATCAACTCGTTCTCTACTCATTCGCCAAATTCAAATAAGGGTACGTGAGCTACGTGTAATTTTGCAGGCAGCTGAACGCAAAGAAGTCAAACAGGCTTTGGAAAAAGAACAAAGTGAGCGTGCAACTATTCTGAAAAAACTGCAAGATTTGGAGCGTGAGTATGAACGTGTTGAAAATATTGCAAATATTGCTCCGACTACAGAAAGTCTAAGTCCTGAAGAACGCAATCAAGCTCAACGTCAAAAGGCAGCTATGCTTGAGAAAATGCGCAAACAGGAAACTGCAGCTCAAAAAATTGCACCACAGCCTTTCTTAATCAAAAATGCTGGTTTAGTCTTGCTGTGGCCTTTCTTCTCTCGTTTGTTCAAGATGTTAAAATATGTAGAAAAGAAAGAGTTTGTAAGTGATGAAGCACTCTTCAAAAGTATTCATTTATTACAATTTTTGGCAAGTGGGCAAACCTCTACTCCTGAAAATGAATTATTATTAAATAAGGTACTCTGTAATACACCTCTAGATACACCTATTCCCTTGACAATGGATTTCTCTGAGGATGAACTCAAAATCGCAGATAGCCTCTTGGGTGGGGCTGTAGCCAATTGGAAACAGATGAGCAAAATGCCTGCAGGTGCCTTGCGTGGAAGCTTTTTGATGCGCGAAGGTCAACTGATCGAAAAAGAAGATCGTTGGATGTTGGAAGTCAATAAAGGGGCCTTTGATATTATACTCAAAACCTTGCCTTGGGGATTCAATTTGATTAAATTACCTTGGATGGTCAAGTTTTTATCTGTAGAATGGAAGTTTTAATGGTTAAAATTTGATCTAATTTGCTAAAAATCAAACAAAGTGTTTACAATTTTGTATTTTTGCGGCACTATTTGACCATTCACTTATATATTTTGCAACTTATTGTTTTAATCCTAGAATAAATGGAATTTATACGCTATCAATAGATGCATATATAAATTCCATTCTGAAAAATGAATGAAAAAAGTTTAGAGGGTATAAGTAATAAACTATCCACTTAAGATTATTTTTCATTTTTCATTTCTTATTTTTCATTCATATTGAAGATTACACATGATACGTACACTATCTATTCAGAATTATGCAATTATAGAACAAATCGAAATTCATTTTTCGAACAAACTTACTATAATTACAGGTGAAACAGGTGCTGGTAAGTCTATTATGCTGGGTGCATTGGGTTTGATTATGGGACAACGTGCAGAGACAAAAGTCCTTTATAACCAAGATGTAAAATGTATTGTAGAAGGTGTATTTGATATTGGTCATTATGACCTAAAGGATTTCTTCGAGGAACATGATCTAGATTATGAAGTTGAAACCGTAATCCGTCGTGAAATTTTGCCTTCAGGTAGAACACGTGCTTTTGTAAATGATACGCCTGTTCGCTTAGGTATACTCAAGGACTTGACTACTGCACTAATTGACCTGCACCGTCAGTTTGATACACAAGATATTAGTGATCCTAATTTCCAGATTATGGTAATTGATGCTCTAGCTGAAAATAAAGGATTGCAAAAAGACTATCAGACCAAATATAGACAGTATACCAGCAATAAACGCAAGTTAGCAAAGCTTACTGCAGAGAGTAAAAAAGCTAAACAAGAAGTCGATTTCTATCAATTTCAGTATGAAGAGTTATTAGAAGCAGCATTAGAAAGTGGAGAAGTTGCTCGCTTGGAACAAGAACAAAAAACCTTGAATAATGCGGAAGATATCAAGCGCATTTTAGGTTCTGCAGCTTACTATGTAAATGACGACGAAAACTGTATTACAGGTCAGCTCAATGAGTTATTGACACAGATCTCTGGCTTAACCGAATTTCATGCTCAATTACCCAAACTAGCTGAAAAGTTTGAAGGGACTATTCTAGAGTTGGAAGAACTTGCCAATGAGTTGCAGGCTGTTGGAGAAGAAACAGAATATGATCAAGAACGCCTAGAAGAGGTTGGTGCTCGTTTGAATCAACTCTATACTTTACAAACTAAACATAGTGTTAATTCTGAAGAAGAACTCCTAGAAGTTCAAGAAAATCTAGCACAGCGTATCAAGGGGTATAGTGATATGGATGAGGAAATAGAAACTCTAGAAAAAGCAATTGATCTACAGGAAAGTGCTCTGTGGAAAATAGGTAAACAAATCAGTAAGCGTCGGTCAAAAGTCCTCACAAACTTTGAGAAGAATATTCAACGTCTCTTGGTTCAGTTGTCTATGAAACATGCGGTTCTAAAAGTAGATCTACAAGAATCTAAAGAACTCTTACCTACTGGAACAGATCATCTAAAATTCCTATTCTGTCCAAATAAGGGAAGTCGTTTTGAAGATATCAAAGGTGTAGCTTCGGGTGGAGAGCTTTCTCGTTTGGCACTAACCATTAAGTCTTTGGTTGCGAGTGCAATTCCTTTACCTACTCTTATTTTTGATGAAATTGATTCGGGAGTATCTGGTGAGGTTGCCCTACAAATGGGAGTCATTTTAAAAGCTTTATCTACAGAGCATCAGGTGGTTTCTATTACACACTCCCCACAAATTGCTGCCAAAGCCGATAGTCATTATTTTGTGCATAAGAAAGTCTTGGATAATCGTACAATCACCAATATTCGTCCACTATTAGAAGAGGAACGTATTTTGGAAATTGCAAAAATGTTGAGTGGTGATCCTCCAAGTGAGTTCGCTAAGCAAAACGCTCGTGAGTTGTTAGCTACAGCTAAGATCACAACAACTCCCTCCTAGTTTCCCAAATTGGCCATAGCTTTGAACCTCCCAAAGTAGGAAACTTTACTCGGGGATAGTCATTGCTTGGTTTTACTCTTACTTTTGGTAAATGGATAAATAAATCCACCGAAGACTACCATGGGAATTAGATGAAAAAAAAGATGCCTAATAAAATAATCTGTTCCTTGGATTGACATAGAAGATAATTCTAAAGCTTCTACAATAACCCCTATGATTACCCCTGACGTAAAAAGCCCTAAAATAGTACTAAATACGCTCACTAACCAGGTTTTCTTTCCTACAAAGTGAACCAATAGAATGGTATTTAAGCAAATTAGTCCTAACCAAATTTGAAATAAGAGTTCATCAATTGGTAAAAAGTTGATACCATATACTTGATGTAATATTTCTGCACCCCAAGTTACTGTAGTCATAAATATAAGGTGATAAATCATCCAATATTTACGGATGAGTGCTAATGTTGAATTTTCATTATTAGCCCCATAATTATTATCATCTAGAATCGTCATGAGAAATATCAATTATATTTTTACTAAAGCTGCAAAACCTAAAGTTGTCACTAGATAAACTACCAAATGCCTTATAAAAGGTGCTCTGTGTTCTATGTTTGTAACTGGTGAAAATTGTAACCAGACCAATATAAAACCCAATACTGCAAAAATAATAATAACAGAAGTTCCTCCATAGATTATACTCCTAAACCAATTATTCTTATTCACAACCCGATCTAAGAAAACCATGTGCACAAAAAATAGAATCAAAGTGAAGTAAGCAAAAATATTGTCCATATCCCACAAATAGATACCTGTTCCTCGTCTGAATACCTCTCCACCAATCACAACTGTCATAAAAGCTAAGTGATACAGTAGCCAATATTTGTGGAGAAGTACCAAAGTCGGGTTCTCAGTCTCGGAGCCATAATTATCAAGAATAGTCAATGCCCATTATATTTTTTAGTGATATAAATAATAATCGCTGCAACTAATATCTGTATAATCCCTTCAAGTGTATAAGCTAATAAATAAACCTCACTAATTTGTTCTTTTATAGCACGAGGAAGAAATTCCATAAGTAATAAGCAAAAACCAGCTACTCCTATTATCAATGATGACATTGCTATACTCTGTACATAACCACAATCTGCTATAGTGTGTAGGAGAACCCATAAATGGATAAAAAATATCCCTATCGATACTTCCAATGGAATTATAGACTCAGGGTCTAGCAGAAATTTATAATTAGCATCTAGAAACTTAGGAATTGCAAGGAATAACAACATAAAAATACAGTGATACCCAAACCAATATTTTTGGATAAAACTAGTAATTGAATGTCTTTCGTTTGGATAACTATTATCATCTAGAATCGTCATAGCAATAATATTAACTGTGAATAAACGATTATGCTCTATTATACTTCTTAACCAAGAAAAGGATGCAAGCCGAAGCAGTTGTTATAATTAAGTTATGGTAAAAATAAGGAAGAAAATAGCATAGCCAAATGTAAAAAGACCAGTTCAATCCAAATTTGAAATATTAATGTACCACTATAAAAAATAAGTAGGTGGACGTAATTAATTTATAGTTAACCCTGAAGGGCTCTACGAAGTAAATTTCTTTTTAGAGTTTGGATAAATCACATGAAAAAAGTGTGCTGTCAAACGTAATAATCAAGACTCAGTTTCGCTAAAAACTTAGAAAAATCTACCCAACTGGGCCAATTGGACTATATGGGTTGTCAGCAACAAAGAAGGACGAATATTGACGTTCCGTAGGAACCGAGCCCATAGCGAGC
>JAKVCT010000133.1 GCA_022448995.1 Saprospiraceae bacterium | reverse complement strand
AGCTTCTTGAGCATCCATTACTTCTGTCATTACCAACTCACCTAAAGCGTTGAATAATTGGATAGAAACATTAGATTCTTTCGCTAATTCGTAGCTCAATGTTACATTATCTTCGAATGGATTTGGCATTGCTGCTACCTCAAAGTTAGTTGCATTTGCAGTCTCTTCAACACTTACTCCCAACTCACCAATAAAGCTTACCGTTTCGTTAGTAATGATTGGAGGATTAAAATCGAAGTAGATACCTGCATCATTCTTAATCTCCGTACCTAGAGGCAATCCAGCTACACGATTGATTTTGAAGGTGATTGATCCCATACTTCTGTCCAAATTCTGACTTGCAGGTGCTAAATTGATATCTTCAAAAGTGAAGGTCAATTTGTTACCGGAGATACTCAAGGTACCATTGTGTGATAACTGCACATCTTTGATCGTCTCAGGTAATAAGTTTGGATCTAATTCATCACGTACAATTACTCTGTAAGCTGGTCCAGTTCCTAAGTTTTGGAAGTGAATAGTATAAGTCAATTCTTCATCATCTTCGAAGATCATTCCACCACTCAATTCGTCACCTGTGCGGTATGGTGTAACACGCTTCTCATTTGGATCATAAGAATTCAATACTTCCTGACACATGAAATCACTGTTATTAGCAGGAGTTGCATCACCAGCAATTGGGTTGATTACTGCACCATTACAAACTGTATCTCCTACCGTTGCTGTAGTATCAGTTACAAAATCTACCCAGATTGTTCCACACTCACCTGGATTGATTACACTATAGTTGAACGTTACAGTATTCGTAACCGCATCATAAGTATGTCCGGTGATATTGTTTAACCAAGAGTAACTTATAATAGGTACACCCAATAAAGGATCATGTGTATAAACAATAGTTCCGTTACTCATTGGAGTATAGCCTTCATTGCAAAATTCTACATCAGTGAAGTACCACTGACCTGGTGCAGTATTTCCATAATCATAAACATCTACTGAAAGGTCTTGAGGATTGGTATATTCTAAATAAAAATCGTTATTTGTATAGTTATTTCCTAAAATAGTTGTCACTGTGTGAACAGTTGTCACAGGACATAATAAATTCTGTGCTGTATTTATGCTAGCCAATTCGATCGTATAGGTTCCTGCTGTGGTAGTAGTGTAAGAATAATCGCCTGACCAGTTGGACCAAATAACCGCTACTACAGTACCATTTTGTTTAACATGTAAAGTTTGATAAGCATGAGTTTGAGCAGAAGGTACACAAGTACCACTCAAAGTAGCATCGTAAATAGTTCCTGAGATTGTAGTTAAACAAGTACTATCATTATATACAGTATAATAATCGTAAAATGTACAAAGTGTATCTAATGGATCTTCTACTTGTAAGCCATAGTTTCCAGCAGCTAAACCAGTCAAAGACGTACCACTACCCACTACTACCCAGTTTCCATTAGCATCATAACCATACCAAGTCAATGTAGGATTATTTACACCTGTTACAGTCACAGAGATTGATCCGTTGCTTTGTCCACAAGTTGCCTCAGAAATTGTTTCGTTTACAACAGCTCCACCACCATTCACAACAATATTACTTAGATACTCGTAACATCCTAAACTATCATCATAAATACTTACCCAATATGTACCAGGTGCAGCATTCAATATATCTTCTGTTGTAGCTTGATTTGACCAGTAGTAAGTAAATAAACCAGAACCACCGGTTACAGTTAAGTCAATAGTACCACCTACACTATTACAATTTGCATCTATCGTAGTAAAAGTAGCTACTATAGGAGTTACATTCATAATAGTATAAGATCCTGTTGCAGTACAACCATTAGCATCTGTAGCAGTTACGGTATAAGTACCTGGAGTTAGATTCATAATATAAGAACCTGTTGCACCATTGCTCCACTGATAGCTTACGATATTCTGTCCCCAAGCATACAGTGCATCTACTACACAAGCAACAGTATCGGGAGAAACATAGACAATAGGAGCAGCTGCAGCACCAATAATAGCCGTATCGGTAAGTGTACATGTACCATCTGTAACTGTCACACCATACACTCCTGCTGCTAAATTGGTAATTGTAGATGTAGTTGCGCCATTACTCCACTGATAAGTAGGATTAGAAAAACCAGTTGCCAAGGCCTCTGCACTACCATTATTTTGACCACAGATTGCATCTTGTGCAAACATCGTAAGATTAACACTGTCAGAGCTCACAGTATAAGAATAGTACCCTCCACAACCACTAACTGTATCAGTCACATAAACATTATAAGTACCTGGTGCTAGGTTAGTTACATCCTCAGTAGATGTATTTAATGGACTATACCAATAATAACTAAAGCCACCAGAACCACCTGTTACACTCAAATCTATTGAGCCATTATTTTGACCACAAGTTGTATTAGTTACTACACCAGAAACAGCTAAAGTAGTTACATTACCTGTAGTATAAGAACCAGTTCCTGTACAGCCATTAGCATCTGTAATCGTTACATCATAGGTTGTATTAGCTTGTACAGAGTTGGGAGAACTTGTAGTAGAACCATCACTCCATAGGTAAGTATGAGGCCACTGTCCATTATTTGCATAAGCATAAACAGAATCACAGAATCCTCCTATGGTTACTACTACAGCAGCACCACCACCTACATAGGCGCTATCGACTGCAGTACAAGTACCATCTGTAACAGTTACATCATAATAACCACTTGCTAGGTTAGTAATTGTTGAAGTAGTTGCACCATTGCTCCATAAATAAGTAGGATTAGAAAAACCAGTTGCCAAGGCCTCTGCACTACCATTATTTTGACCACAGGTTGCATCTTGTACAAACATTGTAAGATTAACACTGTCAGAGCTCACAGTATAAGAATGATACTCTCCACAGCCACTAACTGTATCAGTCACATAAACATTATAAGTACCTGGTGCTAAGTTGCTAATATCTTCAGTAAACGTATTTAATGGACTATACCAATAATAACTAAAGCCACCAGAACCACCTGTTACGGTCAAGTCAATAGCTCCGTTATTTAATCCACAAGTTGCATTCGTTACTATACCAGAAACTGTTATTCCAGCAAAGTTACCGTAATTATATGATCTTGTTCCAGTACAACCATTAGCATCCGTTACAGTTACAGTATAAGTACCTGGCATAGATACTTGTGTAAAATCAGTAGTTGCTCCGTTACTCCATGAATATGTAAGAGGAGGAGTTCCGTTAAGTGCTAAAACACTCAAATAGCCATTACATACATCTGAGCTGTCCACTAAGTTTAGTCCGGAATTTACTAACTGTACGGTATCTATAGTAACCATAGGGATACAGGTAGTATCCGTCACCGTAACAGTATAAGTTCCTGCTGCTAAGTTATTAGCATAAGAACTAGTTGTTCCATTACTCCATAAGTAGGATGCACTAAAAGAGTAGTTAACAGCAGCAGATCCATCTGCATTTCCTGCACAAGATGGTTGTGCTACATAGTTGATGCTATAATTGCATTGCCCATACGACAAATATGAGCAGCAAAGCATGAGGGTGAATAGGGTAATTTTTTTGAAAAATTGCATTTTGTAATTATTTGATAGTCCTAGAATTGCTTGAGTAAATTTGATTTACTACAAAAATGCAATAAGACTTGCTAGAAGAGAAAAACAAAAAAGTGTTTTTTTCAAAAAAAATATTACATTAAAAATCAAATAAAATACTCATTTACAAGATTTTAAACATAACAAAAATCAAATAAAAAATCATAAAAAACATTTCTCTTACCGTACATATAATTGAAAAATATACCTAATAGAATATAAACAACTTCACTATTTAACACTATGATTCAAAATAATATCCCCCCAAGATACCCTAGTAACAAGTCAATCAACGTCAAAACATTGTCTAGAGTAAATACAATAACCATTTCTATATAAGATTTACTATTTTCTAGTAACCTACTTTGATATTTTATACAATATTCATTCTCGAATGAAACATTCTTTAGCTTTTTTTGTATTTTCCTTGGGCAATGTTTTGAGACTAGACAAGATCATCTAAAATTAATAGAATTATGAAAGTCACTTTTTTAGGTACAGGTACATCACAAGGTATCCCAGTTATTGGCTGTGATTGTAAGGTTTGTACTTCTCCCAATCCAAAGGATAAACGTCTACGCGTTTCTGCCCTACTGGAGTTAAGTGACAAAAATATACTGATTGACGTAGGGCCTGATTTTAGACAACAAATGCTTACAGCTAAGGTCAAAAAGGTAGATGCAATCTTAGTTACCCATGAACATAGAGACCATGTAGCTGGCTTAGACGATGTTCGTGCATTCAACTTTAAGTATAATATGGATATGCCGCTCTATACCTATCCACGTGTGCAGGAGGCTTTGCGCGAAGCCTATGGATATATTTTTAATAGTAATTATCCAGGTGTACCGATGATCAAGTTTGAAACGATCGAAAAAAATGTCCCTTTTCAAATTGGAGAAACTTCTATTCTACCTATCGAATACTATCATGGTCGTTTGCCAATTATGGGATTTAGAGTCAATAAGTTTGCTTATTTGACTGATTTTCAAACAATCAAAGATGATCAACTTGCCTTATTAGGGGATCTAGATGTTTTAGTGATTAGTGCATTACACCACCAAAAGCATTACTCTCATATCACTTTGTATGACGCTTTGCAGATGATAGAGCAAATTGCTCCTAACAAAGCTTACCTAATTCATATGAGCCACTACATGGGCTTGCATGATGAGATAGAGCGTAAATTACCCGAGAATGTTTTTTTGGCTTATGATGGTTTGCAGATTGAAGTCAATTGATTTTTTGAATTAAAAATGAACCTCGAAGTGTGGCATCGGGCTCACTCCCAATGCTAATGTATCTGTCTTCCTTTCAGGACTCCTGTTTTTTAGGTCTTTGATGGGAAATGTTTCTGTGTGGCATTGGGCTTACTCCCAATGCTAATGTATCTGTCTTCCTTTCAGGACTCCTGTTTTTTAGGTCTTTGGTGGGAAATGTAAATCTGTAATTGTAAAAAGTTGAGTTATGAATGTAATTTATGCGGCTTATGATGCTGAAGGTGTTTATGTCTATCAAGCTTTCCGTCCTAAGATTGTTGCTTGGGCTGTTAAGCATCAGTATTTTGGAAAGGGTTTTGGCTTGGAACGAATGAGTTGGATAAAACCTTCTTTGGGTTGGATTTTGAGGCGTTCTAAATATGCGACTAAAAATAGAATGACTGCTATTGCTCAAGTTAAAATTAGCCATCAGGCATGGTTACATTTATTAGAACAGTCAATTCCTACTCATTTTTCGGTAGCTGATTTCGCAGAGGAACATTTGTGGAAACAAAGTCTAGATCGTTCGGATGTTATCCATCAGTGGGATCCAGAACGTGCCTTGAATGGGAAGCGTTTGGATCGACAGGCGATCCAAGTGGGGCTGCGCGGAGAGGCTTTGCGCTACTATGCGCAAGATGCCATTTTAGAAATCAAGGACGTGACAGCTTTGGCTTTAGAGATTGGACAAGTAGTCAAAAAACGGGGGAATCAGTTCCCTGAGGTTCTAGAGGAACGGGAATATGAGATTAGTACTGAATTGAAAAGGCGTTTGGGCTATGGTACCTGGACATAGATATTTGTGAGCGTAGGGCTTGCTCCGCTACGCTGATTTGTGGCGCTCTTTCAGAGCTTATCCCAGCCCTCCCTATTTTAGTTCAGATTTTAATATAAATGAAATCTCCTCAAAAGAATCCGAAACAGCAAAAATAGCATAGCCTTTTGCATTTATTTTAGCAATGAAATCAACTGTTTTTTGCTTTCCATTCTCGAAGAATCGCTCATGGAATTCGATCAATACCTGCATGATCTGAACTGGAGTAGCTAAAATGCTATCAAGCACTTCGTATTCTGAACCTTCGATATCCATTTTTAATACATCAATCTTCTTATGCTGCAACTCTTCTGCAATGTCTGCAAAAGATTTCATGAGCACTTCTACTTTCTCTGTTTCAGAAACATTTTCTTGCAATACTGTACTTCTTGAAACGTGATCAGGATTTTTGGGTAAATGGAAGAAAGTTGTCCCCGTAGTTGCTCCAATTCCATAATCATAAAAATGAAAATCTTGCTTAGGTCCATTTTTAGCAATCCATTTAATAGATTTTGGTGTTGGATCAAAAGCAAATACAATAGATTGATGCGTTTTCATCATTGCCAAATCAAAAGAAATATCTTCTCCTATTCCAAAAGAATAGACAATGCTTCCTGATTGGATTAAATCGGGATTTACATAAAAACCTCCATACTCATTGCCATACCATTGCTTGGGGCAGTTGACTTGCGTATTTAGGTGATTGTATTTTCCTGTAATTTTATTGAGCGAATGTTTTAACTTAAGCTTCCAATTTGCCATCTTTCTTCTGTTTTATTTTGGAACAAAAAAAGCTAATCAAAAACAAAAGCCAAAAACATTCAATCTCTAAGAAAAGACTGAACATTTTTGGCTTAGCTAATCAATTATAAAATAATCCTAGTTATTATTTGAAATCTACACATCGAATAAACATTGGACCACTGTTTAGGAAATTTCCTTTATTATCATAACGCTTAACAATCAATGCAAATCCAGCATGGCGGATATATAATTTTTGCTCCTTTTCATTCCAAATCCAATCTTGTAATAAACGAACTTCATCAATATCTTTACCTCTACATGTATTTTTAACTACACTGACATTTTTGTTGAAGGTTTTTGGATCGAAAGGAATAATCGTATCTATAGACGAGCCAAAATTCTCTTTTTCGTTTTTTGGCACAAGCTCTAAGCAAATTGACTTGGAGAAACTCCAGTATACTTTTTGAAAAAATTACTAAAATGTGCTGCCTCTAAAAAGTCTAGATGATATGCAATCTCCTTGACACTCATTTGCGAGTGTTTCAGAAGGCGTTTAGCCTCTAATATGATTCTATAAATCAAGAACTTCTTGGTACTCATTCCTGTTCGTTGTTCTACAATAGAGCTCAGTTTTCGAGCTGATAGATTTAATTCTCGCGCATAAAAATCTGCTGTTTTCTTCTCTTGGAAGTTTTTTTCTACCAGATTAATAAAATCATTAAATACAGAAGGTAGGTGTTTCTGTTGCTTGAAAGCCTCAGATTGATATCGTTCTAAAAGATTAACCACCAAATAGAATGTAGATAGGATTAGATAACTATTATCACTTACTGTTTCAGGAATCTGATTCAATAATAATAATTGTCGCTGCAAAATTTCGTATTCCTCTTCCTGAATAATTACACTATTCTGAAATAAATGATTGTACTTAATTGCGTTAAAGAAAGAATTTAAAGAAGGATTGTATTCTAAATGGTCAGCATGCACTAAAAGTACGGATCCACAAGATTCTGCAGATCGTTTTACGTGATGTAATTGATTGGGACAAACAATCTGCAGACTCCGTGGAGCAATAGAATATTTATTAAAATCAATCATATGTTCCCCAGGCCCCTGTTCGAACAAGAAAATCTCATAATACTTATGTCGATGTGCTTCATCGCTTGTCCTAGGGAAAATATGTTGACGAATAAAGTGTACCTGATATGATGAAAAATTAAACACCTATAACTAAGGGATTTTTGTAAAGATAATCGTATGTGGATCTAAGGCCATAAACCAAGCACCACCTGTGTTAAGACTTGAAACATCAGTTTCAGCTTCTAAAATTAAGGAATTTGCAGTTAATTCGGTAATATTATAACGTACTGTTACAATACCACAAGATAGAATTGCCATATCTATGGTACAATTAGCAGAATCAAACTTATACATTTTATTATAATGTGTTGTAGAATTCAACTGACTTAGACTCGCGTATACATTCCTAAATCCTTCTATATTCATAAAAGGCATCATAGTAGTATCCGTGGAAAATATTAAGGTATCACTTGATGCCATTCCCCAGGTATTCCCCATTGGATTTCCCAAAGAATCTAGAGTTTGAGTTCTTTCCCAGTATCCATTTTGTAAATAATTTCGTACACAACGAATAGGAGCATTATATGTCTTAGCATCATCTCCTTTGTATTTAACCTTAGCTTCATTTACAATTTCAGGAATAACAATTCCGTCTATACCTGGGGGATTTACAGCTACAAGTTCATCTGTTTTTTTGGAACAAGCTATGAATAAGAAAGGGATTATACTGAGAATTAAGATCGCTATTTTCATGATTGATATTATTTATTTTTGTATGGTAATGATAGTCCACAACCTTCTACTTTTTGGTATTTTTCTATGGACTATTGTTGATTTTTATTGTAATACAAAGATGGGGTATTAAAAAGGATTAGTAAATGCAAGAAATAACATTTGAGATACAAAAATTGACATCCTTCCTAATATTATAGCGATATTCTGTATTACTCTAAAAGACGAGAGAAGAAAAGGTGACCAAAAAACCCCGAAGGGCTCAACGAAGCTAAAAGGCTGATTGAATTTGCTTCACAGAGCCCTTCGTGGTTAAATAGAAATTAATTATGTCCATCTACTTACTTAATCTCCAACTGGGCTGTAACATAAATTTATGGGTTCTCCAAAAACTACCTCTTGTTCATTGACTGGATTGTTTGGCAAATCATCTTCTTTAGACATCCCTTCTATTTGGTTTGTTTCAATAATGGTAGATAGAGTATCACTCTCTTTTGAACAGGAGATCAATAAGAAGGTACTACAGAATAATAAAACTATTATGAATTTCATGCTAAGTAAATAATTTGGAGGTTGTTTAAACACTATCTTCATCAAATTAAGAGTGTGTCTAAAATTAGTGTATTTGTTAATATGAGTACACTTTTAACTTTGTTGAGCTCCACACGGTTTGAGTGAGTAACAATGCTATTGATGAAAAAATAGCTACCGCTATTGATTCAAAATCCTAATTTTAGATAAGCCCTAATTATTAAACAACTTCTTGATAAAATTAAAAAATTTTGCTTCAGCAAATTTCTAATTTTTTAGACAGGTGGGGAATGTAAAGAACAGCATTTGAGATGTAAAAACTTGCATTGAACTCTTCAAATCGAGGATAAAACTTATGGAATAGTTCAACGATGCTCTTAAATAGATAGGAAAACAAAGTACTCTGTACTACAAACAAACATACTACAGAGTACTTAAGTAGTTAGCAAACTTTAACTAGAAGAGTGTATTCAGTAAATCATCATCAGCCTGATTAGGCAAGGTCACCTTTAGTTCAGGATTGTACTTCATTGCCTCCTTAATCGCAAAAATTGCATGAGGATTTTGTGCCCAACTACGTCTAGCGATTCCATTATTCACATCCCAAAATAACATAGATTCTAATCTTCTGTCAGCGGCTTCAGAACCATCCAATAATAGCCCAAAGCCACCATTCATAACTTCTCCCCAGCCAACACCACCACCATTGTGTAGGGAAATCCAAGTGGCACCACGGAAAGCATCTCCTACAAAATTGTGAACAGCCATGTCTGCCGTAAATTGAGAACCATCATAAATGTTAGACGTTTCTCGGTAAGGCGAGTCTGTTCCAGAGACATCATGATGATCACGTCCCAAAACTATTGGTGCACTAATCTTTCCTTCTCGAATAGCTTGATTAAATGCTTTAGCAATTCGGATTCTACCTACACTATCTGCATATAAAATCCGTGCCTTAGAACCCACAACCAACTGATTTTCTTCTGCTTGTCGAATCCATAGCAAGTTATCTGCTAGTTGCTGCTTGATATCTTCGGGTGCTTCTTCATGCATTTGTTCTAATACATCCGCAGCCAACATATCACTGAATCTCAAATCTGTTAGATCACCAGAAGCACAAACCCAACGGAAAGGACCAAAACCGTAATCAAAACACATAGGTCCCATAATATCCTGAACATAAGAAGGATACTTGAAACTACCATCTGCTTTGGTAATATCTGCCTGTGCTTCGTCACGTGCAGCCTTCAGAAAAGCATTGCCATAATCAAAGAAATACATACCTCGTTCACTCATCGTGTTGATCGCGTTTACATGACGACGTAAGGTTGCTTGAATTAAGGTCTTGAATTGTTCAGGGTCATTTGCCATCATAGCATTCGCCTCTTCGAAAGGTAGATCTGCAGGGTAATATCCTCCAGCATATGGATTGTGCAAGGAAGTTTGATCAGAACCTAAGTCAACATGTACTTTCTGTTCTACTAAGTATTCCCAAAGCTCTACAATATTTCCACAATATGCAATGGAAACTGCTTCTTTATTCTGCTGCGCCTCTCGAATTCTAGCGACTAAGGGCGCTAAATCATCATACAACTCATCTACCCAGCCCTGACTATGACGCTTGCGTGCTGCATGCTCATTAATTTCTGCAACCACACCAATCGCTCCTGCAATTACAGCAGCTTTTGCCTGTGCACCAGACATTCCCCCTAGCCCAGCTGTTACAAAAAGTTTGCCTGCCAAATCACCACTTCCTCCTTGCATACGACCAGCATTCAAGACTGTAATTGTAGTTCCATGCACTATTCCTTGCGGACCAATGTACATATATGACCCAGCGGTCATTTGCCCATACTGAGTTACCCCCAAAGCATTGTAACGTTCCCAATCATCTGGTTTGGAGTGATTTGGAATCATCATTCCATTAGTTACCACAACACGTGGTGCATCTTTGTGCGAAGGGAATAAGCCTAAAGGGTGCCCCGAATACATTACCAAGGTCTGCTCATCGGTCATTTGTGCTAGATATTGCATACACAAACGATACTGTGCCCAATTCTGAAACACGGATCCATTGCCTCCATAAGTAATTAACTCATGTGGATGTTGTGCTACTGCAGGATCTAGATTATTTTGGATCATCAGCATGATACTTGCTGCTTGTAGACTCTTGCATGGATATTCCTGAATGGGTCGTGCGTACATATCATAGGTTGGACGATAACGATGCATATAAATACGACCATACTGCTCTAATTCTGTCGCAAATTCTGTCGCTAAATCTGCATGCAAATGTTTAGGGAAATAACGTAAAGCATTTTTCAAAGCCAATTTTTTCTCGGTCTTTGTCAAAATATCTTTTCGCTTGGGTGCATGGCTAACATTGGGGTCATACACTGGATGAGTAGGTAACTCATTTGGAATACCTTCCAAAATAGCTTGCTGAAATGTAGTGGTAGAAAGAATACTATCTGACATATATCTCTATGGTTTGAAATCTATTAAAGTTTGATTACTTATCTGAAAACAAAGTTAGATAAATGTAGTTTGTTCTCAAACTATAGAATATACGGATTATTTTAGTTTTTTCGTTTTAAAAACATGTTAACCTCCTTTTCCAGGAATTCATTAAGCAGTTCTTTTTTATAATAATGAAGTTGATTCCCTGAATTTTCCTCTAAAGTTTCCCAAATATCCTCTACAAATAATCGCTCAATACGTTTACGGTTTCTTTTGTTCCACTTTCCTATTTTAGAGATTGTATTATCTAGACGTTGATTCGTAATCAATGGCAAGAGCTCTTTCTCATAGAATTCAGATAGACTTAGCCTTGTTTGCTGTTTGCTTTGAACTCGCCATTTCTGAGCTTCTTGATAACGTTTGTCTTCTGAGAATGCAGGAATTTTCTTCTTTAATACGGGACGTAATTTCCCCTTGATTGTGTCTACTTCAAAATTTTCAAATGGTTTGATTACTATACCCTCTGCTTTATTATCTATAGCTAATGGTGGTAAACCTAATGCATAAGGAATGGTGGACTGAAAACCAATTGGATAGGATAATGCTTCTTCGTAAGATCCGATCAATAGTGGTTTGCAGTACTGGAGCTCTACTTGGTCACAGTACTTTTCTAGGTATTTAAAATCACAATACTGCCGCTCTCCATTAGTATTGGTATAAGCAATATCAAATGCACTAAATTGTATACTTGGACTGTAATAAATCCCTGTTTGGATAGCTTGTAGACCTCCTATAGGAGCTACCTCATCATGTGGATATTCTCCACCATATAATTCGCCATAAACAGCTATTTTAGTTAAATCTTTAAATTCATAACTGAGTAATATAAAAAGCTGACGGACTTTATTTTGTAAACTTTTGGCAATTAGGCTGTAAGCAAAGAAATCTTCTCCTGTTTCTAATAAGGTTTTTCGTTTGGCAAACTGAATTATTCTACCATCTGTGAGTATACAAAAATTTGCTCCATGTATTTTTTCGGTTACAACCCATTGTGTTTTAGTAAATTTGCGATAAGCAGCTTCATCCAATTTATATTTTGCTAAGTTGCTTGTTATTTTTTCATAAGTATAGTGTTTCATTGTTTACTTTTTATACCCGATTTTAAAAGATCTATGCAAACAACGGTTGGGTTCTAAGCAAAGTTCCTTTATCTTGCTACTCCTTATGATTAGTAGTTCATTGATTTTTGATTTTTTAACTACAAACTAAGGTAAGTAGATAGCCACAATTAATTTGTATTTAATTCAATCAGCCTTTTTGCACTGCACTTCGTTAAAAAGCCTCGTGATAGCAGTGCTATCCCTACGTTTTTCGTCTCGTTCAGCATCAAAAAATCTTG
>JAKVCT010000132.1 GCA_022448995.1 Saprospiraceae bacterium | reverse complement strand
TGTAGAATTACTCAAGAAGCCTGTTTCTACCAAGATAGAAGGCATTGCAGTTGCGCGCAAGACAACAAATCCTGCTTGTTTGACACCTCGACTACTACGTTTAGCTCGGTTTTTAAATTGACTTTCTACCTTTTCTGCTAAGAGAATGCTCTGTCCCAAGTAAGCATTTTGGTACATGGAGAAGATAATATGGGCTTCGGGCGAACTAGGATCATAACCCTCATAGCGTTGTTGGTAATCATTCTCTAATAAGATTACTTCATTTTCACGTTTAGCTACTGCTAAATTTTCTTCTGCACGATGCAGACCCATTACATAGGTTTCCGTACCATTGATATATTTTTTTGCTTTGGGCAATGAATTACAATGTACAGAGATGAAAACATCAGCATCACTATCATTGGCAATTTCTGCACGTTCGTGTAGTGGGATAAACTTATCGGTTTTGCGTGTATAAACAACTTCAACGTCAGGTAGATAAGTGCTAATATATTCTCCTAATTTGAGTGCAATTTTTAATGCAATATCTTTCTCTTGACATTTGCTTCCCAAGGAACCACTATCTTTCCCACCATGACCAGCATCAATTATTACACGACGCACTTTTTTTTGTGGAGCTTGTTCAGTAGAACTTGGTGATTCGTAGGATTGGAAAGGAGTTAATAAGAAGACAAGTACAGCTAACAGAGCAGTGTTTTTCACGTTAGTAGTATTTTTAATAAAATTATAATTGATCCCATTGTTCAAAGTTACGGATTTTGTACTTTAATTTTTAGCTCAAAAGATTGAATTCTATGATAAAGCAGTAAATTTGTGCGTTAAGGGTCTGTTAGCATTCCTAACACTTCTGATTTGTGGCACGTTTTCTATGCATATTAACCAAGTCAATTGCTAACTGTTGAGATTGTATTGATTGATTTATCTAAGTGAGTGAATTGTTTTTGGAAAAGTTCAAAGGAACTAGCTTTGTTTAGCTTTCGAAGGGTTGATGTATAATCCAAAAAGTCGTGGAGCTATTAATTTATAATAAAAAGAATGAAAAAGTTACCGGTTTACTTATTGCTAAGCTTAGGCATATTGCTTCTTTTGCAAGGATGCCAATATCCATATTATACACCACAAGCACGCAAGTCAAGGAAAGAGCAACGGGGACTTCGTAAAAAGATTCGCAAGCAATTAGCACAAGCTATAAAACAGGAAACACCACAAGATTCAGCTAATACAGTAAGCCCACCGATCGTAGGCACAGATAGTACCTCCAATCAAAATCCTCCAAGGAGGGGAGGGCAATCTCCCACGGTTGTTGAGTCTGATACCAATAAACTTGATGCTCCAAATAATTTTACACAGATAGATAGTATTCCAGCAGATACAGATACTAGTAAGCTCTCAGTAGTACAAGATACTAGTAAGCAACCAAATAGTATGAATACTGCTAAGGATACAGGAGAAATAGTGATGCAACCAATCTTATATTCTTCAGATTCACTAGATGTACCTGTCGATTATGAGGCAAGTGATTCTATGATTTATGATATTATATCTAGAAAAATACACTTGTATGGTAATGCTAAGGTTGTCTATGAAGCATATTCTTTAAAGGCTGGATATATTGTTTTTGATTTTAATACTAATATTGCTGAGGCTAGAGCCGTAGAAGATAGTACAGGGAAGTTAAGCCAATATCCTTACTTTGATGATGGGACACAAAACTTTGAGTCTTATAGAATCCGATATAATTTTAAGACTAAAAAGGGGAAGGTTTATGATGCTTCTACACGTCAAGGAGAAGGCTACTTTTTATCCAAAGCTACTAAATTTGTGAGTAAAGATAGTGATGCTGCTCAAGAAGATGATATTATCTACAGTAGTGGTGCTATTTATACGACATGTAATCATAAGCATCCACATTTCGGGATTCGAATTTCAAAAGCAAAGGTAATTCCAAATAAACTAATTGTTGCGGGACCTGCTTCTTTTGAGATTATGGGCACTCCTGTTCCATTGGGAATTCCTTTTGGATTTTTTCCGATTGCCTTGCCTGAAGCTCGAAAATCAGGACTGATTTGGGGAGATATCAACTATTCCCAAGGACAGGGACCGGGTATACGGGGTATTGGTTATTATATTCCTATGGGTAAATATTTGGATTTATCTCTAACTGGTGATTTTTATGTGCGTGGGGCTTTTAATACTTATGCTAAACTGCGCTATATAAAGAAGTATAAGATGTCTGGCTCGTTCAATTTGGGCTATAGTTTTTTAAAATCAGGAGATAAGGGAACACCTGAGTACAACTTACAGCAGACTTTTAATATTTCTTGGACACACAGTCAGGATAATAAGGCACATCCTAGCCAAACATTTAATGCAAGTCTAAATTTTGGTAGCTCCAATTTCTACAAGAATACCACCAATGATGCTAATCAGGTTTTACAAGGAACATTTCGTTCCAATATCTCTTACACCAAGCGTTTTGCAGGGACACCATTCTCAACCTCGCTGAGTTTTACGCATAACCAGAATACACAAACGGGGTCTATGAATATAACGCTACCGAAATGGGATGTTCGGATGAACCGAATTACTCCATTTAAGCGAAAACCAGGCAAAGTACGTAAGGACGGTAAGTCTGGAGAACTTTGGTATGAGCGTATTGGGTTTAGCTATAACTTTGCTGCACAAAATAGGCTAAATACAGTAGATTCTGTATTTTTTCAGGCCTTTCAATATGGTAATTTACAGGAAGATGTATTTGAAAAAATGGAATATAGTGTTCGACACCAACCTAATGTAGATTTTGCATTCAAATTATTTGATCATATCAATATCACACCACGGGTAAACTATAGTGAAACATGGTATTTCTATCAGAATTTACAACAATTCGATCCTACTATTACAGTTCAGTTGGATACTATCTATGATGCAGACAGCGTGATCACTTCCATAACAAGTGATACTACTTATGGAACTGTCTCTGATGTACCTCGTTCTCAAACTTATGGTTTTTACCCGATTCGGGATATGAGTGCGGGAGTTAGTCTGAGTACGCAGATCTTTGCATTTGGAACATTTAAGTTTGATAAAGATAAACGACCACATAAGTTGCGAGCAACCTTCACCCCAAATATCGGTTTTCAGTGGCGACCTGATTATTCTACAGACTTTTGGGGATATTATGACTCAGTACAGACGGATACCCGTTATCTGGATGAATATCTAGTCTATAAAAAATATGCAACAGTACCTGGGTCGGGCAAATCAGCACTACTTAATTATTCCTTGGGAATGCAGCTAGAGGGTAAATTTAGACGAGCTAAGCTCGATACGACTCAAAAAGGGGATCTTAAGTATTATAAGAGGGTAGTCTTGATTAACCAGCTAGGGATTTCTGGTAATTACAATATGGCAGCAGATAGTTTGCGATGGTCGGTAGTGGGACTTTCTGGGAACATGACTTTCTTCAAGTATATTCAAGCCAATGTTAACTTTAATTTTGATCCATACATAGCCAATCCACTCAATAATGCTAGAATCAATACATTCCAATGGTCAGTGAACAAGCAATTGGTACGTATGACTTCTGCAAGTATTCGGATTTCAACGAATATAGATGCTAATAAACTGAAATATTGGTTTGGGCGAAAGAAAAATAAGGAACCTTCTGCTCAACAGGCAAATAATGTCCGAAATAAGGCAAACCGTTTTAATGTCATTCAAGGTTTTAGCTTAAATTATACCTTTAATGTGAATCGAAGATATATCGAAGGTGTAGATAGCTTGAATGTAACCGCCAATAATATAGCAATCAATAATGTAGTAATCAATTTATCGAAAGGTTGGCGAGTTGTCGTAGGACGTATTGGTTATGATTTTTCCCTAAAACGATTGACTTATCCTGATTTTCGTTTTCAACGAGATCTGCATTGTTGGGAAATGGAGGTAGGCTGGCAGCCTGAGCGACGTACATGGAATTTTACAATTCGAGTAAAAACAGCACCATTGAATGTGATTAAGATTCCAATTCGTAAAACGATTATTGATCCGTTCTAAGTTTAATGAAAGAATTAAAAGTTAATAATGAATAATAGATTAAGTATCTCGGTGTTTAGGAGAATAATTATTACAACAGGAATAATATGTTTAGTTCTTGGGTCGGTTTGTGCGCAAAAAGGAGCCGCGTTTTTTACTCAAAAAGCAGATGTAGCGCTGAAAAAAGAGCAGCATCTCAAAGCTGAAAAATTGTATAAAAAGGCTATCCAAGTGGATAAAAAATACGCAGCTGCTTATTGGGGGTTAGCTAAAACACAGGAGTATTATGAAGAATATGATAATGCTTTATTAAATTATGAATATGCAGTGAATTTAGAACCCAATGTGAAGTATTTTCAGAGTAAAGCTGCCTTGAATTACTACTTAGCACTAGATGGCTTGCAAGCTGGAGAAACCTGTAACTGTGGTACAGGTAAGATTTATATTCCAGAGGTTGTCAATACAAGTTCAGAAAATTATGCTTATTTCTCAACAGCCAAAAAGGATCTAGAGGCTGCTTTTGAAATTGATGCTCAAAATGTAGATGTAGTTTTTCAATTGGCACTAATTTGTCAAGCGATGGGAGAAAAAGAGCTAGCTTGTGAACATTTAGCCACAGCTAAAGATCTAGGAAAAGATGCAGCCACAGAGCTAATAGAGAAAATTTGTGAAGAAGAATAGATAACTTCTTGCGCCAACCAAAAAAAAAGTAGTTGCGTTAATAAAGCTAAGAGCTTGTTTGGAATTAGTGTATTTGTTAATATGAGTACAATTTTTTCTTTTAGACGAACCTCATTTTTGAGTGAATGGTTTGGCTATTGACGAAAAAAAGCTCTAAACACACAAAAGTAACGCCCTAAACTATTTTTGATTTTAATATTGACTCAACCATGAAATTATTCTCTCTCTTATTGCTAATGGCAATAACAGTATCGCTGTATGCTCAAATAGAAAAAACAGCAAAAAAAGAACGCGTTTACCAAAATGTTGTAGGCACAGAATTACATTTTTACCCTGGTTATAATCTCAATCCATTATTGGATGGAGAAACGAATACGGTAATGCTTCCCACCTTTGGCGCAAGCTTCAATTACACAGGGCGAATCATGTTCAAGAAGCAACGACATTTTTTTGATATTGGTGCGAATATCTCTATTTATACAGTTGGCGTTCAATTAGCTCCAATTGATAATACAGTAAGAAGATTTCCTATGCAGTCTCGTTCGGGACGTTCCACAGTAGGTTTATCTGTTGGACATAATATTGTTTTTCATCAGGTAGCAGGCAACCGCTTTTTTGCAAGTTATGGAATGAGAATGCTCTATCTCTTGACGGAAGGCGGAGGATCAGAAAGTAGTGGAGTTGGTAATGGCACTGGAACCATTAACCATATGGCGATAGCAAGTCGTTATTATGGAGGTAGAAATGAGTTTAATAATAATGATGTTGCTCCTTTTGTACCTATGATTGATATTGGAATAGGCATGGAGCTGGCAACCAAAAAAGGTTTTGGTCAAGCTTGGACAATGGAATTACATTTTTCATGGGATTTTATTCGACGCATGGCACATGCTGAACATTCAGTGCTCTATTATACCACCCCAGCTAATGATCCAACCATAATATTAGAACAAGGTAGTGGAAGTTTCCACAGTCACCTGTCGAGCCTTTCACTTAAGTTTGGAAAGAAGTTCTAAATTGGATTAATTTGTCTTATGAAAATGATCAAGTTTTTTACTCTTTTACTTTTAGCTTTTACAAATTTGCCATCTTGGGCACAGAAAAAACCTTTGCCTCCTTATGAGCGTTTAGCGCAAAAAATATTTGCTTTAGAATATCATTATTATCCATCCTATGATATAGATCGTTTGTTGAATGGAGCAACTAATGTGCAAATCCATTCAATTTTGGGAGCAAGTTTAAGCTACATCAATTCGACTATAAATACGGAACTAAAAAATTACCAAAAGGAAGATATTTTAGAATGTCTTAGCACTAGATATGTTGTTTCCTTTATCATTTCAGAAAAAGGAGAAGTGAAAAGAGTCAAAATGTTTAATCGTGCAATTGATGAATATAATACTGTAGATAAAATTCTAGTCAAAATCATTACAAACTTAGGACAGTGGGAGGCAGGAAGGTGTAACAAAGTTACTATTCCTGTATTAGTAAGAATGCCGATTAATCTTCATTTTAACTAATTGTGATGCTAAAAATTCTACTAGGTATAATCTCATTTATTCTAATATCCTGTAATGTTCGAAATATTCAAAAAACTGAATATGTAACAGAGGTTTGTGATATTCCCAAATTAGTCTTGGAATATGAGCAAATCCCTAAAGAAATAGTAAGGAGTTTATATTACAATACTGATACTGTAAAGATCATAGATCAGACTGGCTTTTTTATAAACTGTAATAAGGTTGTTATCCATGAAAAAAACATGATGTTTTTAGATTCATTTCCAACATTTGTAGATGGAAGAGGTCAATTAAAAGTGAATAGTAGAGGAGTAGATTGTATAGAAATATTTTGGTTTACAATTCATGGAAATACAATAGATTTAAGGTTAGCCTATCCCTATAGTAATAAGGCTATTCGTGTTGATTTGATACAGCAAGAGGGAAAATATTATGTTTCCGAATTAGTAGAATTTGATGCCTGTTATTAGATCTCAGAATACAAAGGGGAATAATAGGAAGCGTGGTACTTCAGTGCCACGCGCCCAAAACGAAACGTAATACTTTAGTACTACGCAGCAATCTCAACAATTCCCCCAAAAACAAAATTCGCAGCCCCACAAAGCCAAATATCCTCAAATCCACCTTCAGTTTGTTGAAAACGCACCTTCAACGCACCACCTTTAGTTTGTATTTTACGTTCCTGATGCTCAGTGGTAGGTTTAGCAAAATAATGTGCCAATGCAGCAGCAGTTACACCTGTACCACAAGAATAGGTTTCTGCTTCCACACCACGCTCATAAGTAGCTACTTGCAGATGATCAGCCTCCAATTCCTGTACAAAATTTACATTAATACCATCCGCTTTGAAGCGTGGAGCATAACGAATCGCGCGTCCTTCTTCTAAAACAGGAATCGCATCAACATTTTTTTGGAACTGAATATAATGTGGGGAACCAGTATCTAGGATATAGTCGCTTTCTTGGTACAACTCAATGTTTTGCACATTACCCATTTGCAATTCCACATACTCAGGCGCAGAAATTAGAGCTTGATGTTCACCATCAATCGCCCAAAAATGCGCTTTATCTTTGATTACGCCCAATTGTTGCGCAAAAGCAACAATACAGCGTCCACCATTTCCACACATACTACTTTGACGACCATCCGAGTTATAATAAATCATCTCAAAATCATACCCTTCCTTATTTTGCAGGAGCATCAAACCATCTGCACCAATGCCAAAGCGTCGGTGACACCATTGTTCAATCTGCTCAGCAGACAGTTTAGGAACTTGTTCTTTTCGGTTATCCAAAATGATGAAGTCATTCCCAGTTCCTTGATATTTACAAAATGCAAGTTTCATGATTATATTTGATTAATGATAGTTTATGATGCTTGTTCTATTATATTGTTTATTTGTGCACGAATCGTGCAAAGCAATTATAAGCAAAATTGCTGATTTCAGCATAAAAAAGAAGATTTAGAAACAAAAAGAAAGGAGAGGTGTAGCATTCCTTCCTAAAATTTATCTGCAATTTATTTTTTTCTCTCCTGCAAATTTGTAAATTTGAGCACTAGATAAATTAATAATAAATGTGAGGGTATTCCTCATTACATTATATCAAAAACCTTTACTCAATGTCCGTATTAGTAAACAAAGACTCTAAGGTAATTATCCAAGGGTTTACAGGAAAAGAAGGTACTTTTCATGGTACGCAAATGATTGAATATGGAACCAATGTTGTTGGTGGTGTAACTCCAGGAAAAGGAGGTAGTACACATCTAGACAAGCCTGTGTTCAATACAGTGAAAGAAGCTGTAGATAAAGCAGGTGCTGATACAAGTATCATTTTTGTTCCGCCAAGATTCGCGGCTGATGCTGTATTAGAAGCAGCTGATGCAGGGATCAAAGTAATTATTTGTATTACGGAGGGTATTCCTATTCAGGATATGGTAAAAGTTAAAGCATATATCGAAGATAAGGATTGTCGCTTGGTAGGACCTAACTGTCCAGGTGTAATCACTCCAGGTGAAGCAAAATTAGGTATCATGCCAGGATTTATTCATAAGCCAGGTCGTATTGGTATCGTTTCTCGTTCAGGTACATTGACTTATGAGGCTGTAGATCAAGTAACTAAGGCAGGATTGGGACAGTCTACTTGTATCGGAATTGGCGGTGATCCAATCGTAGGAACAACTACTCTAGATGCAGTTAAGTTGTTGATGGAAGATCCTGAAACTGATGGTATTATCATGATCGGAGAGATCGGAGGTAGCATGGAAGCTAATGCTGCTCGTTGGATCAAAGAAAATGGAACTAAGCCAGTTGTTGGTTTTATCGCAGGTCAGACAGCACCAGCAGGTAGAACTATGGGACACGCAGGTGCTATCATTGGTGGTGCGGAAGATACTGCTGCTGCTAAAATGGCAATTATGCGCGAGTGTGGTCTTTATGTAGTTGAATCTCCAGCAAAAATCGGAGAAACTATGGTGAAGGCATTAGAAGAATTGAAAGCAAATGTTTAGTTGCTAAGCAACTAGCTGTACAGTAATAGTGATATTATAAAAGGGTTAATTTCTATAGAAATTAACCCTTTTGTCGTATTATTTGTCCTACAATTATTAGTATGGTAATAGTAGTTTACTTTGTGTCTATTTTCTTATTAGACTATAGTCTGTGAATGTTTTGTAAATCACTGATAATCAATTGTTAAAAAACAAAGCTTTTTTACTTTTTGCTTCGCAGAGCCCTTCGGGGTTTATGAAAAAGTATAAAAAGTCACGGACTATTATTATTAAGTAAGAGGACAAAAGTAATCGTAAAATAGATGCAGAATGATTTTAGTCAGATTCGATGAGCAGAACATGGCTTAAAATCGACTAAAGATAACTACGATAACATTTGGACTGTTACTTATCTAGATGATTAATCTTCTAATTCTAAGTCAATAATTCTATTCAAAGAATCTAGAGACTGATAGTTGCCAAATTGGGCGTGGATGGAATCTTTTCCTCTCGATGGAGCATCCTCTACACTTGTTTTTACAGCCCAATTCATGTTGATAGAAATTAGAAAAAAGAGGATGATTAAGAATTGTCCACCTACAAAGAAGAGTGGTTTTTTCATGCTTTTTATTTGGGTTTTTATTTTGCCTAAGCTTTAGTAACTAGATCAGTGATATTTGACTAATTACTATTTTTTGTTTCCTAAAATCGTGCCTGTTTTCTATTTTTTTTGTACAAAAAAATAAAATATGAATAAAAACTTAAGTTTTTATTTAGGCTTTTAGGTTATAATGTCAGCCAATTTGTGATCTTTTTGGTGTGGAATGTTCATTTTGTCAGCTTTCTGTATTAATTTGGGACTTGGCATAAATTTGTTAACAAAAATACTGTTTGAACAATATATTCAAAAATACTGTTTCCTTTCTTGGGTTTTGAAAATACCCTATATTCAGCCTGAGAAGTAGTTTTGTAGTATCAAATCAATATATAGTTTGTACAGGGTTGGTATCTGAGATCTTTTCTTCATTTTTACAGTGGATTTATGAGGTCTGAAGATAATTTTGTGTTGATTGTTAGCAGTTTATATATTTGTCTTGCCTTAGCTGATCACAACTGTTTTAGATCGGATCAAAAACCCTAAAACATCCTATGTAATTAGTTCCTTTTGAACTTATTCTAAAAAAATTGTCCATTTACTTAGTAAAAAATATAACAAGAACTATGTTTAATAAAAATGAATTTCAGAAATATGCTACCAAGCATTTAGGAATGAACAGCATGCACTTAGAGAACTACATGGATCAGAGTGTACATTCTATGGCAAATGTGCCTGGTATGCCTAATATCAAAGGTTTTACCCCTAATGTAATCGAAGAGCGTCAAATGAATGTAGTGGGATTAGATGTATTCTCACGTTTAATGATGGATCGTATTATCTTTTTGGGAGTACCTATCAATGATTATGTAGCGAATGTAGTACAAGCACAGTTGTTGTTCTTAGAGTCTTCGGATCCTAAGCGTGATGTACAAATCTTTGTAAACAGCCCTGGTGGATCTGTTATTGCAGGTCTAGGTATCTACGACACTATGCAGTATATTACCCCTGACGTAGCAACTATCTGTACAGGTCTAGCAGCATCTATGGGAGCAGTACTACTGTGTGCTGGTGAGAAAGGGAAGCGTACTTGTTTACCACACAGTCGTGTGATGATTCATCAACCATTGGGTGGAATGCAAGGTCAAGTAACTGATATGGAAATATCTTATCACTTGATTAAAAAATTGCAGAAAGAATTGTATGATATTTTAGCAAATCATACAGGACAAACTTACGAAAAGATTGCTGAAGATTGTGAACGTGATAACTGGATGACTTCAGGCGAAGCTAAGGAATATGGTCTTGTAGATGAGGTATTAGCACGTAAGGCTGAGTAATTCATTATAAAAAAGGTTTGAGCGAAATCAAAATTTGGTTATTTATAAATATACCCGTATTTTTATTCGATTAAACAACTTCAATTCAAAACCTTCCAAGATTTAAATGTTGGAAGGTTTTTTATTCGCATAGTACATGACACTTATGCTCTAACTACTTAGTAGACATGTACTCTTATTTATTATGGAAGCAATAAGATAATACTAGCTTCTAAAAAAGAAATAGACATAACTAATATGGACGGTACAAGATGTTCCTTTTGTCATAAACCCAAAGAGGAAGTTCTGATTTTAATCTCAGGGATAGAAGGGTATATTTGTGAATCTTGTGTAGCAAAAGCACAAGAAATTATACAGGAAGAGTTTCCTTTTGGCGAGGCTTTTCAACAGGCAAGTACTATGTTGCAAAAGAACGAAAGTGGAGAGTTCCAAGAGTTACAGATGAAAACGCCTAGGGAGATCAAAACGCATTTGGATCAGTATGTAATTGGTCAAGATGCAACCAAAAAGACCTTAGCAGTTGCAGTATATAATCACTACAAGCGGATTCAGCAACAGGCAGAGGATGATGGAATTGAGATCGAAAAGTCTAATGTAATCATGGTAGGAAGAACAGGAACAGGAAAGACCCTTTTGGCTAAAACTATTGCAAAAGTACTGAATGTTCCTTTTACAATTGTTGACGCTACTGTTTTTACTGAAGCGGGTTATGTGGGGGAAGATGTAGAGAGTATGCTTACTCGTTTGTTGCAAGCTTGTGACTATGATGTAGATGCTGCAGAACGTGGAATTGTATATGTGGATGAAATTGATAAGGTAGCTCGCAAGAGTGATAATGCGTCTATTACACGTGATGTCTCTGGTGAAGGTGTGCAACAGGCTCTATTAAAAATGTTGGAAGGTACAGATGTTTTGGTACCACCAGAGGGTGGACGTAAGCATCCTGAACAACGCTTAGTCAAAATCAATACTAAAAATATTCTATTTGTTTGTGGTGGTGCCTTTGATGGGGTAGAAAAAGCTATTGCTCGCCGTATTAATACCAATGTAATTGGCTATACTTCAGATTCACAGGATAAAATTGATCGAGATAATTTATTGCAATATGTAAGCCCACAAGATCTGAAAAGTTTTGGTTTGATTCCAGAACTCTTAGGGCGTCTACCTGTTTTGACTTATCTAAATCCATTAGATAAAAATACCTTACTTCGCATTCTGACAGAACCTAAGAATGCATTAATTAAACAATACAAGAAGTTATTCTCACTAGAGGATATTGAGTTGGTATTTCCTGAGGATGTTTTAGAATATATTGTTGATATGACATTAGAATACAACTTAGGTGCGCGTGGTCTACGCTCTATCTGTGAGGCAATTATGACAGATGCTATGTTTGATTTGCCATCTCAACCAGAGGTGAAAGAGTTTGTGGTAACTTTGGATTATGCAAAAGAGCGTTTGGATAATGTCAAATTATCTACTGTGAACGCTGCTTAGACTGAAAAGATAGAAATTAAACAACTTCATAAAAAGGAATTGCTAATTATCATTTAGTAATTCCTTTTTTAACTTATAATACTATGGCAAAGTCCAAAAAAGAAATCATAGCCAATTCTAAGAAAATTAAAGTTGAAGAAAATGGAGATCAACTTACTTTGATCTATTTGTCGGGCAATAGAGGACACATAATTTATGCTTTTATATTGATAATGGGAACTTTGGGGCTAGCTGTAAATATACCTTCTAGTGCGGTATCTATATTGATGTTTCTTGTACCAATCGATTTGTTACTTTATTACTGGATATACAAAGTGATGACTTCTAATACGTTGATTGTTATTGATAAGAAAATAGGATATTTAAGCAAAAAGAATAGTTACCGAGCTCGTACAGAATTAAGTAGGTGGACACAATTAATTTATAGTTAATCAGCCTTTTTGTAGATAGGTTTGCTTCGCAGAGCACTTCGTGGTTCAGTATTAAGCATATTTTTCTCTCACCTTTTGCCATTGCTGCAAAAGGTGACCAAAAGATCTAGGACTCAATGGAACGTCAGACAAAGAAT
>JAKVCT010000131.1 GCA_022448995.1 Saprospiraceae bacterium | reverse complement strand
GTTACCAGCTTGCAGAGCCAATTGACGTTTAGCACGAATCTGCTCAGCCAAAGCTTTGGTTTCCTTATTATGTTGACGTTCTAGGGTATTCTTAGGTTTGGCAAAGATTCTCAACTTTAAGAATTCTCGTCGAGTTTTGGTTTTTTTGATAGGATGGAGAATTGGCGGCCAGAAATCTAGGAACAAACTTAGCTCACCATTCTTCAATTTTTTTTCTCTTACTTTAACCTTCATTAATCAGTTGATTTTGTACGCAAACTACAAGATACAATTTTGTATCCTATATCGAATTGATACACAAAAGATACAAAAAGATTGCAAAAAATGTACAAAAAAATATAACTATTGATAAAAAAGTAATAAATTTGAAATCATACAGACTTTTATTTATCAGTTGTTTATACTTAGTAGTTACAGCTATTTACAGCTAATTAGCAAAAGTTACTTTCCAATGCAAAAATTACGAAAAATATTATCCAACAAATCATCCGTTGAAATCTCTCCAGTAATTTCCCCAAGTGCACGTAGTGCATGACGAATATCCATAGCGAGGAAATCACCCGAAATCCCATTAGCCAGACCCATCAAAACATCATCCAAAGAACCCTGCGCCTTTTGCAGCACATCATAATGACGACTATTCGAGACAATTGTATTTTCCGTACTAAAATCAGCACTGAGGACAGTAGAATAGAGTTTATCCTTTAGTTGATCAAGAGCTGTTTTTTTCTTGGCAGAAAGATTAATAAATGGATACTTTTCTTGGTAAGGTTTTATCAAATCCAGCCAACCCTTTTCAAGCTGACTACTTCTGAGTTGATTATAAGCATTATCATGCAGCGCCTCTAGCTCATCCAATTTATTTGCAATAACTAAAAGCTTAGCCGAAGAATTTCCCAACTTATTCAGATCCTCAATCACATCAGGAATATCCATACGTAGAGCATCATAAACATAAACCACAATAGAAGAGCGTTGAATTTCCTGCATTGTTTTTTCGATCCCGATAGCCTCGATTTGGTCAGTAGCTTCACGGATACCTGCCGTATCAATCAAGCGAAACTGGACACCATTAATATTTAGCGTTTCTTCGATCGTATCACGAGTAGTTCCAGCGATATTACTTACGATTGCACGTTCCTCATTGAGTAGGGCATTAAGTAGAGTGGACTTACCCGCATTGGGGCGACCCGCAATTACCGTATGCACACCATGTTTAATCACATTCCCCAATTGAAAAGAATCCAAAAGACGTTTAATTAAACCTTGAACAGTTTCCACCAAATCTTTCAGATCCTGTCGATCTGCAAACTCAACATCCTCTTCTCCAAAATCCAGTTCCAACTCAATCAAACTTGCAAAATGAATTAAACGCTCGCGCAAATGTTGAATTTCCTTAGAAAATCCACCACGCATTTGCTTCATTGCCAAGTCATGAGAAGAAGCTGAATCCGCAGAAATTAAATCCGCCACAGCTTCAGCCTGAGACAAATCCAATTGACCATTCAAGAAAGCTCTTAATGTAAACTCACCACGCTTTGCCATGCGTGCACCTTTGCGCAAGAATAGCTCAATCAACTGCTGTTGAATATAGGTAGAACCATGACAAGAGACCTCAACTACATTCTCTTTTGTATAAGACTTGGGAGTTTTGAACACAGATACCAAAACTTGATCTACGCGCTTATCCATTTCATCCTTGATATAACCTAGATGAATCGTATGACTATCCACTTGGGTTAAATCTTTACTTGGAAATACTTGATTTACAATGTTTATCGCCTCTTTTCCAGATAATCGAATCACTGCAATCGCGCCCATTCCTGCTGCGGTGGCTAAAGCTACAATCGTATCGGCTAGATCAACTTGTTGGTACATGGAGTATAGTTTGAAACATCAATAAAACACCAAAGTTACAAAAAAAATACTATGCACTATTAGCAGTATAGCAGATCAATCTCAGTGCATTTGCTGTAGCGAGTTACCTTATCCGAATTAGCAATGAAGCAGGGCACCTGTGCAAAATAATACTTACAGAACAGATTTACCTTGTAATGTTCTTTAATCAAGAAATGCTCAACGCAGCCTTTTTGGGCTCAAAAAGGCTGCATACTTGCTTTTTTACTAGAAAACTCAATAATAAATAGAATATAGCTAACAAATGTTACTACTTGATTGATATACAATACGTATCTTTGCAAATAATTACAACCTTTATTATTCAGCAATAATCATCTAGAAACACAAAAAAAGCGGTACATGAAAGTAGAACAAATATATACAGGATGCTTAGCACAAGGTGCATACTATATTGAGAGTGAGGGAGAAGTAGCAATCATTGATCCATTGAGAGAAGTACAACCTTACCTTGATAGAGCAGAATCAAATGGTGCAAAGATCAAATATATTTTAGAGACGCATTTTCATGCAGATTTTGTCAGTGGACATCTAACTTTGGCAGAGAAGACAGGGGCACCAATTATATTTGGCCCTACAGCGAATCCTTCGTTTGAGGCAACCATAGCAGAAGATGGGCAGATCTTGAAGTTAGGTAACGTAAGCATCAAAATATTACATACACCTGGTCATACCATGGAGAGTACGACTTTCTTACTAATAGATGAAACTGGAAAAGATCATGCAATTTTTTCTGGTGACACCTTATTTTTGGGAGATGTTGGAAGACCTGACTTAGCACAAAAAGCAGCAAGTATGACCCAAGAAAAATTAGCAGCTACTTTATATAATAGTTTGAGAACCAAGATTATGACATTAGCAGATGATGTAGTCGTCTATCCTGGTCACGGAGCAGGTTCGGCTTGTGGGAAAAATATGAGTAAAGAAACTGTAGGAACAATTGGTCAACAAAAAATGACTAATTATGCACTGAGAGCAGACATGACACAAGAGGAGTTTATCAAAGAGGTAACAGATGGATTATTAGCACCACCAGCCTATTTTCCGATGAATGTGAAAATGAATAAAGAAGGGTATAAAAGCATTGATGATGTTTTAGAAAGAGGAATGCATGCCTTGGATACAGATGCCTTTGAAAAAGCAGCCAATAGTACAGGAGCGGTCATATTGGATGTTCGTCATCAGCGAGAGTTTGTGAAAGGCTTCGTTCCTAGATCTACTTTTATTGGGCTGAACGGAGGTTTTGCACCTTGGGTAGGTGGCTTGATTAAAGATGTGAAACAACCTATTTTGTTGGTTGTAGAGCAAGAGCGCCTAAAAGAAGCTGTAACGCGCTTGGCACGTGTAGGTTTTGATAATATAATTGGTTATTTGGATGGTGGAATTGAAGGGTGGACTAAGGAAAAAGACACGATGCCTAGTATTCCTGCTGAGGAGTTTGCAAAAGTTCAAAATCCTTTTGTCTTAGATGTACGCAAAAAAGGGGAATATCTGTCTGAACACATGGTCGGAGCAATTAATACACCTTTATCCTCTCTTAATGATTATTTGGATCAGTTTTCTGAGGAAGAAACTATGTATATACACTGTGCAGGAGGTTATCGTTCTGTAATTGCAGGGTCTATCTTAAAAGCTAGAGGTATACACAATATAGTAAATGTAGAGGGAGGCTTCAAGGTCATGAAGAAAACGACTATTCCTGTTTCAGCTTATGTTTGTCCAAGTACATTATAGGGGGGAGAACTCAATAAGCTAACACAAGGAATTGTTTAATTAAGTAAGAGTTTTATCAAGTTGGATGACTGTCTTGGTTGCTGTCTTCTTATTATTTCACAGAAATAATCCAAAAAGGTCTATACCATAGAGTAGGAAAGTGGGATATTTTTTTATTTTTGTTTAGGTAACAGTTCGTGAACTCTGCGACGCAAACTACACAGCGCTCAGCGGAGCTAAAATTAAAAAATCAACGAACTATCATTTACAATAAATAGCTGCTTACCCAAAGAAGCTATTTTGGAAGTTGTTTGCAAATAGTGAATTAATTGTGGCTATCTACTTACTTACTTAGCTATAGCTTTTTGTTTACCATATCCTCTCAAACAATTTCTATAATTCCAATCCTATTCTTAACCAATAAAACAAATTAATTATGGGTCTTTTAGATGGCATGGATACCAACATCATTAAATCAGCTGTAGAAAAAGAAGCAAAACGCTTAAATTATAATCTTACAGATTTAGTTGTTACAGAAGCTCCTTTTATTGGAATCTTAGTAGCAGGTAATATTGATTCAGAAGAAGGAAAATCGGCTATAGAAAGTGCCGTAAGTACAATGTCCGCTAAAATGGGCAAGAAAATAGGATGTAATCTAAACTTAGTCGCTAAAAAAGAGGAGCCTCAACCAAGAAACGTAGTTCAAGAAGAAGAGCAGAAAGAGGAAGCTGCTCAAACATATACGGTCGTTAGAGGAGATACGTTTTGGGGATTGGCTGAGCGTTTTTATGGTGACGGAACTAAGCACCCTATCATTTCTGCAGCAAATAATACAGACAGTTTACATGCGGGTGATGTTTTGACAATTCCACCATTATCTGCTTTTGCAGATGCAGAGAAATTGCAGTTGATGCTTACTGCAGTTGGATTTGATACTAAAGGTATTGATGGTGTGATTGGTAAAAATACAGTGGTAGCATTGCGTTCTTTTCAAGAAGCGAATAATTTGAACACATCTGCGGTTCCAGATGTGGCAACTAAGCAAGCTCTACATTCTGGTTTGTCTTCTGTTAGAAAATTGAATGGAAAATCTATTCAAATTTTATTACGTGATGCGGGTTTCAATCCTGGTAAGGTAGATGGTATTTTAGGAGGCAATACTAAGAAAGCTGTAAAAGCCTTCCAAGAAGCAAATGGTCTAGCTGCGGATGGTATTGCAGGGCCAAATACTATCTCTAAATTAGTACAAACTTATGCTTAAGTTCTCTTTAATAATCCATTTAGATAAGCTCTTAGCTTTGCGGAGTTTCTTAGTGGGGGGAGAAAAGTATAAAAAGTCACGGAAGATTACTTAAATATAATATGAAATGTCTATAGCTAAACACTATAGACATTTTTTATAAAGATTAGCTTCCTTGAGCTTGAAGGGTTTAGGCAAACTAATCTTTACAGGTAAGAGGACAAGAGTAATGGTAGAATAGACGTAGAATGATTTTAGTCAAACCCGAAGCTTAGAGATAACTCTGAGAAAATTTGGACTGTCATCCAAAAGCTGTTTATTCTCCTAAATAGTTCTTTTTTCTCCTAGAATTCGTTAATTTAGAATGATTCTGAATCCTTATTATATCTCGACTTGTAAGAATCGTTTAATAACTTTTTTTTGTTCTAAAATAAGAAAGATAAACGAAACTATTCAACTAAAAAAGAGATCTAGATCATCTGTTTCTTTTGTCTATCTACGTATTCTGTAACATCAATTATAGATCAATCAATAGTTTGTATTTATTCTCTTATTTATGTTATAGAGTATTCAATCATTATTGTTAATGCTATAAAAGTATGAAAAAATGGATGTTTTAACTGCTGCTAGAATGCAAATGGCATTTTCTTTAGGCTTTCACATTATTTTTGCTTGTATTGGGATGACAATGCCCTTTTTTATGGCTTTTGCTGAATGGAAATGGCTACGTACAGGCAAAACTGTCTATAAGGATTTGGCAAAAGCTTGGTCAAAAGGAGTGGCTATCTTTTTTGCTGTAGGTGCTGTTTCTGGAACCATGCTATCTTTTGAATTAGGCTTGTTATGGCCAGAGTTTATGAAACATGCAGGGAGTGTTATAGGTATGCCCTTTTCTTGGGAGGGAACTGCTTTTTTTGTTGAGGCCATTGCTTTGGGTGTATTTCTATACGGATGGGATCGTGTTCCTCCCAAAATCCACTGGCTATCAGGTTTTATGGTAGGTTTAGCTGGAGTCGCATCAGGTATTTTTGTAGTTGCTGTTAATGGTTGGATGAACAGTCCTACAGGGTTTGAATATATCAACGGTGAGTTTACTAATATTGATCCCCTAGCAGCTATGTTTAATGATGCTTGGTTTTCTCAGGCCTTACATATGACTTTGGCTGCCTTTGTGGCCACAGGATTTGCAGTAGCAGGAGTACATGGTTTCCTATTATTAAGGAATAGGGCTAACGAGTTTCACAAAAAAGCATTTACCATTGCAATGACTTTTGCTGCAGTTTTTGCACTCTTAGTTCCCATTTCAGGAGATATTGCAGCAAAGAGTGTAGCAGTTCGTCAGCCTGCCAAATTAGCTGCAATGGAAGCACATTTTCACACGGAAAAAGGAGCTCCGTTAATCATCGGAGGTATTCCTAATGAAGAGACTCAAACAGTAGATTATGCCATTAGAATTCCTTATGTACTAAGTTTTTTAGCACATGGAGATTTTAATGCAGAAGTGAAGGGATTAGATCAGATTCCTAAAGAGGAACATCCTCCTGTAGCTATCACTCATTACGCTTTCCAGATTATGATCATGATTGGATCTTTCTTGGCTTTGATTGGAACTATTTATCTGATTGGTTTGTGGCGCAAGAAAAAATGGATTTATGCTAATTGGTTTTTGCGTATTGCAGCTATTTGTACACCATTAGGATTTATTGCTGTAGAAGCAGGTTGGACAGTAACGGAGGTAGGACGACAGCCTTGGATTGTTTATGGGATCATGAAAACTGCAGATGCTGTAACGCCAATGCCTGGTATCCAGTATTCATTCTATTTTACATTATTCGTCTATATATGTCTAGCGTTGATTTTAATATTCTTGATGAAACGTCAAATCCAAGCTGCGGCTTCTACTTATGCAAGTGCAAGAACTGTAACGGAGAATATGGATATAGGAGGATTAGATAAAGAAGTAGAGGTGAGTACTGAGCACTAAAAAGGAACTGTTCAGTGTTCGCTTGGTTAGTTTCAAGGACTTCCTTGTGTTGACTACCCTTGAAAAGGTTTGGAGGCAAAGCCAATTGCGGTATGCTTTGCTATCACAATAGTTGTTGGAAGGAATCTGGGGCGAGGAAACCTGTAAACTTCGAAGAGCTCAATGTAGTTAATACATCTTCATTATAGATACGAAAGAGCCATCTACAGCGAAGACCTTTAGTTTCACTGAGCCCTTCGGGTTTGCTTCGCAGAGCCCTTCAAGGTTAAATATAAATTAATTGTGTCCATCTACTTACTTAGCTCCGCGCCAATAAAAGATTCAGCTAATTAACTCATAAAATTTATATTACAAACTACCATGTTATTATTTATTATAATTTTTGTGCTTTGTGTATCTTTTTTCTTGTATACTATCTTGGGAGGAGCCGATTTTGGAGCAGGTATCTTGGAATTAGTTGGTGGAAATAAGGCTATCAAGCCTGTTTATAAAGCTATTGCTCCTGTTTGGGAGGCCAATCATGTTTGGCTGATTTTGGCTGTAGTATTAATTTTTACTAATTTTCCTGAGGTGTATGCGGAGATCTCTACCTCGTTGCATATTCCCTTGTATATTGTTCTATTGGGAATTATAGTACGAGGGACTGCTTTTACTTTCCGACATTATGATGCTTATGAAGATAGTACACACAAACTTTACCATTGGGCATTTAGACTCTCTAGTCTATTAACTCCTGTATTTTTGGGAATTGTCTTGGGAGCAATGATTTTAGGTAAGATTACAAATGATCCTTCTAGTGATTTTCTAGAGCGTTATATTCATCCTTGGTTCAATCCATTTTGCCTTGTCTTTGGAATGTTTGTGGCTTCTCTGTTTGCTTACATATCAACTGCCTATTTCTTGGGAGAGGAACAGACCAAGGAAGATTATACATTTTTCAGTCTATGGTTAAAGCGCTTTGCTATTTTGAGCGTACTACTGGGGGGAACTGTTTTATTTTTAGGCTATATATACGGGGCTCCATTTATAGATGCTTTTCTGGTCGCTTGGTATGCTTGGATAGGATTAGGTATTACTACCGTTTTGCTATGGGTGATTTGGAGACAGTTAGCCAATAAGAAACTTATCCGATTCTTGGTGTCTGCTCAGGTAGCGGTAGTGATGATGACTTGGTTGAGTATTCAAGCGCCTGTAATTGTTTATATGAGCAGTGGTTCACACCTGACAGTTGATAATACAATGGCAGCTACCGGTACTCAGTACTATACAGTTATTGCTTTAGTTGTTGGTCTACTTATTATATTTCCGTCTTTGTACTATTTATTCCGAATTTTTAAGTTTTCTTCTGGCGAAAAATAAGAGAAGTTATTTAGATAGCTCCTACACCACTTCATTTTTTAATGCTGAAAACAAAAGTTGCATTATCTGTAACAATACCAAATAAAAGTTTAACTTTGCCCATCCAAATAATTGTTTTAGACAGAGTGAGTTGTAGTCTAGGTTAGAGTTTGATAATCAGTTGTTTAGATTGAGCTACCTTGCTTGGGAAAAAGAAGAATAAAGTCATGAATTTTGATTTTTTTAGTAAAAATCTAGCTGAGTTTGCTAAGGTTGATTTAGGAGCCTTCCTCTTCAATCTATTTGTAGCAACCGTTTTATCTACTTTATTACGAATATTCTACATTCGTTATGGAAATGCTATTTCCAACCGTAAGCGTTTTGCAAGTAATTTCTTGCCCCTTACCTTGACTACAATGCTCATTATCAGCATTATTCGTTCCTCTATTGAATTATCACTGGGTTTAGTGGGGGCTTTATCCATGGTGCGTTTTCGTGCAGCGATCAAAGATCCTGAAGAACTTACCTATTTATTTTTAGTAATTGGAATTGGTTTGGGAACAGGAGCTAACCAATCTATTATTGCGTTCATTGCAGTATTAATCATCTTATTTTTCTTATGGCTGCACAAAAAAGCAGGAGGAAAGCGTTTCTTCAAAGAAGAAGACAAGTTATATGTCAATGTTTCAACTGATTTGGATAATCTAGACCAAATTACTAAGATTCTAGAGGATAATTTATCTTATGTAGAGCTTAAACGATTGGATACCTTAGAAAAAGGTATGGATATTTCCTATATTTGTAAAGCTAAATCTATTGCTGAGATTAGCCTAATCAAAACAACTTTGACTGCTTTATCTCCTCAAACAAGGTTATCCGTTATTGACCAACCTGATTTGATTATATGATCATTAAAGATGCTTCTGCAAATTCTACCAAAAAAATATCTCCCAAATTTTGGAATGCTGTATTCTGCTGTATTCTCTTAATTATGGGCAGCTTTTTTATGTATCAATATTGGGATATAGAGTTGAACAAACCCATACTTTTGTGTGATGCAGAAAAGGTACAAACAGAGACTTTACCAAGTATTCAACCGATTGCTGAAGAAGTCTCAGAAGATGATGCTATAAATCCAGTCAATAATCCCAAGGAACGAGAAGTATTTATAACAGATTCATATCTGTGTAGAGGTGGAAAACAAAGCAAGAAATATGCTTATGAAGGAAAATATTCTTGTAAATTGGATACTTGGGAAGAAAATAGAGCCTTACAAATTATTTATCCGATCAAGGATAATCAAAGTGTAAAAGTTTCCGTTTGGCGTAAGTATACCGCAGCTTCTGACGAGGCTTGTTTAGTGCTTGAGGAAATCGGAAGTAATCCCGATCGTTTACAGATTAAAACCTATAGAGTAACTACTTCTTCAGCTTTGGCTAAATGGTCAGATTGGGCTAAAATTGAACAAACGATTCAGTTGAATCGTCCTTTGCATAAGAATAAGTTAAAGATTTATGTGGAGGCTGAACAGGGAATTATTTATTTTGATAATTTAGAATTAGAATTATCACCTACTCAAACATCATCTACCCAAAAGGATACGATTATCAAAATCAAACAGGGTTATCCCAAGAAGGTTAAGATTGTGAAGAAATTTAATGATAAGTAGCCTATGCGTTACGAACGAAAATATAGAATAGAGAATTTACATCCGAATGTTTTACTTCAAAGTATTCGACTACATCCTGCAGGTTTTCGGAAGATCTATCCAGATCGTCAAATCAATAATATCTATTTTGATACACCAGAATTGCTCACTTACAAGGAGAACGTGATGGGTATTGCCAAGCGCAATAAATATCGTGTTCGCTGGTATGGATTTGAACCCACTAAGATCAAAAAAGCACAGTTTGAGATTAAGCATCGACATAATGAAGTGGGAACAAAAACCATTCATAAAGTCGCTGATTTTAGTTTAGATAATCTAAAAGACATTACTAAAACAGTAAATGATTTGAGTAATAGTTATCGTTATGCACATTTGCAGCCAGTATTGATGAATTCTTATGTTCGATCCTATTTTGGGAGTTATGATAATAAATTTAGAGTGACCGTAGATAGTCGTTTACGCTATCACAGTTGGTTGACTGCAAGCAAATTTGTAAATTACAAGATAGAGGAGGATAATATATTGATTTTGGAAATCAAATATGATAAGTTAACCGATGAAGATATTGATTATGTGATGCAGTATTTTCCTTATCGTAGAACCAAGAATTCCAAATATGTCAATGGAGTTGACCTTTGTTTAATGATTTAACACTTTAGTTCGTAGGTTTTGCACAACTAATTATAATAAATACCAAAAATGAAACAAACGATACGTTTAATAGATATAGCTGCGGCACGTTCAGGAGACAAAAATAATATTTGTAATATAGGAGTGCTTGCCAAAAGCAAAGAGAACTACGAATTCTTGAAAAAAGAATTAACAGCAGCACGTGTAAAAGAGCATTTTGGAAACTTAATCAAAGGTAAGGTAGAACGTTTTGACTGGGATGCTATCGAAGCCTTAAACTTTGTTTGCCATGAAGCTTTGGATGGTGGTGCTTCGCGTTCTATGCGTATGGATACTTTGGGTAAAAACTTTTCTAGTCACTTATTAAGAATGGAATTTGAAGTAGATCAATAATGAATCTGACTGTTTTACCAATCCAATATGATGATTTAGAATGCTTGATTCCATTGTTTGAAAAATCTTATGGAGCTGAGGTTCTGCTGATTGATGAACAAACTTATTTTGATGCTAAATCTGCTCAGGATTGGATTTATATTTGGGATGATACCAATCAAAAAGCGATTGCTTTTTTTAGAGATTATTAACTTAATAATGAGTTGATTTATATTGATTATTGGTTGACTGAAAATCCGATCAATAGTGGTTTTTGTTCTAATTTAATTCAAAATTTCTGTAAAGAAATTCTAAAGAAAGGAAAGAGGATTAAATGGACATTTGAGGAGTATCAGCAAGCCGTTTATCAATTAGTTAAAACAACTGGAAATTTAAGGGAAGAACGTGTTTTTTATCATTATAATCTAGATTTAATTAATTACTTTGCTAAGTTAAATGTTTCCTCAGATAGAATTTATTGTGCTTTATGTACAGAATTAAATAATTCAGAAGAAAATAAACAACTCATCAACTTATTTGCACATTGGACTCAGCCTAGTTTAGAAAAACTAAAAACTTGGATTCAAGAGAAAAAATTATTCAAATTTCAGCAAGGAACTCAACTTATAGGTGCAGCACTAGTTAACGATCACGATAAGCAAATAGAATTAGTACAAATCATTATTCGGTCGGAAGATAGAGGAAAAGGATATGGAATAGTTTGCTTAGATTTATTCATTCAAGATATCCGATCTAATCGTCCAAGTTGCCAAGAAATCTATCTAGATGTAAATCAAGAAAATCAGATTGCAAGAAAGCTTTATGAAAGCTTAGGTTTTCAAGTAAGTAGGCGTAAAAATTATCTGTATCAGTGCAAATAGATATAGACAAGTCCCAAGAACAGTTTTTATATTTTTTTCTTTTTAATTATCTTGTGCGTCGGTGATACCGATACTCACACTTTAGCTTTTCTCAAAAGGCAATGCATTAGAAGGAGAGTAGACTCAAATCTCTGATTCAAGATCAATCAAGACCAACCAAAATACATACATACCAATATGAAATTATTAAAATTCCTCTTTTTTTTAACGCTTACTATAGTATTAGTTTGGGCATTGAATCGCCCGTGGGATGCTGGAAAAGGTAATAAAACACCACGAATGGGGTACTTTTTAAGTCCCGGTGCTGGTTTTTGGCAAAATGCTGAAGGAGATAAACCTAATTATCCAACTTCTATTTCTTCATCCAAACTAAAAGGTGCAGTCGATGTGCGTTATGATGAATACATGGTACCGCATATTTTTGCAGAAAACACAGAGGACGCTATGTTCGCGCAGGGCTATATAACAGCTTCTATGCGTCTGTGGCAAATGGAGTTTCAGACACATGCTGCAGCAGGTCGTATCTCTGAGATTGTTGGAGATCGTCATCCTGCTCCTCAAAAAGTATTAGAATTTGATCAGAGAAAACGCAGAGAAGGTTTGCCGAGAGCAGCGCGCAAAGCTGTGGAAGCTTGGCAAAAAGAACCTGAGTGGAAATATATGCAAGCTTATTCGGATGGAATAAATGCATACATCAACTCTTTGTCAGAAAATGATTATCCAATTGAATATAAGCTATTGGATTATGCACCAGAACAATGGTCACCTTACAAAACAGCCTTATTATTAAAGTATATGGCTGAGATGTTGACGAGTAGAGGACAAGATGTGGAGAATACAAATGCTTATCAGTTACTAGGCAAAAGCCGATTTGCTAAGCTATATCCAGAATTCTTCCCAGAGCAATCTCCAATCATTCTAGATTCTACCTTTGCTTACACAAAACCGCCCGTAGCAGATCCTACTCAGCCTAATGCTAATATCAATC
>JAKVCT010000130.1 GCA_022448995.1 Saprospiraceae bacterium | reverse complement strand
TAACTATGATTTCCAAATTTTGATCATAAATCTCTGTATAATCCTTATCCTTGTCTATCTTCCAGTCTTTGGGTACATCTACAATAAGACCATAACGTTTGACTACTCCTTTACCTTGAGCAAACCCAACCGCTACACTGCACATCAGTAAGATAGCTACAACTACTATTTTCATAAAAATGGTTTTAGATTTTATATTAATTAAATTGAGAGTTCATTGATTTTTTAATTCTTAGTCAAGGAGGTTAAGTATTAGGCAAATAAAATGAGGAAGTCCTAAATCTTCTCCCACCTTTTGCATCAATGACAAAAGGTGGGAGAAGAAACATCCATAATACTGAACCACGGAGTACTCCTCCCTACTCACTAATCAAACCTAAAAGGCTTTGCAAATCAAAATCTAGAAAGGCTCAATACTGACAACTTACATTATAAAATAGTTAATCTAACTTTAAGCTACGAAGAATACTATTCGTTTTTGAATCATATTTGCCAGTGGCCATCTTCATTCCTTCAAACTCTATGGCGTTTCCAAAATCTAAAACAGTTACCATAAGCACCTTATTATTATTCTTGTACATCCTCGCCTCATAAACTGTTATTTCGTTATCTTCATCCAAACCTCCTTGAACGACCATCTTTAGGTATTTTTGCCCACGATAATCCGTCTCTGTTGCCACAATCATTTCTTTATCAATCTCAGCCTTTGGGATATAATTTTTTAATTCTTTATAGACCGTATTTGTTACTTCCTTCAGCATCTCCTCTTCTTTACTGATATTGAACTCGCGGAAGGTGACAAATACTTCCCAATTTGGATCATTAAGGATCATTTGATCTTTTCTTTTATCTACCTCCCAATCGTGAGGTATATACATGGTATAACCATAACGCTTAACTTTTTGATCAATTTGTCCGAATCCTACAGCTACAGTAAATATCAATAGTACGGCTGTGAATAATGTTTTCATACCTGTTTTTTTTAGTATAATTAATAATAGAGATTGTCTTTATTGAGCAACAAAACTGAATATTTATTGTGAATAATACAAGCGATAAACCACAAACTTGGATAGTGAATAGACGAAATGGGTATATCAACTAACCAAAAAGATTTGTATATTTGGGCTTCTATGTTAAAACTCCTTTTATATATTATTCTTTCAAGTTTAGTTTTTCCATTAGAGAGCTATACACAAGTACCCTACACTTGGCAAATCACAGATAGAGATGGTTTACCAAGTATGGAAATCTATGGATTGATGCAAGATAGTAGAGGCTATATGTGGATTGCCACAGATGGTGGAACTTGTAGATATGATGGAAAGGAATTGAAGCTCTACGAACATAGTGATCGGAAGGGAAATGCTACAGCAAGGATTCGCGAAGACAAGAATGGAAATGTTTGGTTCAAAAATTTTAGTGGTCAACTATTTTATGTGGATCATCAAACAGATAGTTTACATTTGTTTGAATTTCCAAAGGAGCTAGATAAAGACATTTATTTTAATTACGATTTTTGGAATCAATCATTGATAATTACTACAACACATCTCTATTTCTTCAACCTAAAAACACTTGAGTATCAGCAAAAAATCTTCCTTGGAAAGAGTACCCGAAATAACCATTTGAATGTGATTAGTGACCGTAAAGCTTGGATATTTAAACCCAAACGAGAATGGTGGTCATACATTGACCATAATGCTACTTTTCTATGTAAAACTCCAACCTTTGGTAATCAGAATACAACTAAGCATACAGTAAAGAACTACACTAAGGACTCTGTTTTACTGCTTAGTGAAAACGGAAAAGGTGTTTATCTACTCAATAAAAAAAAGCCCTGTCACCCAACTCTCGACAACCTAATCGCAGGAGAAGATTTTGTAGTATCTAAAGGTTTTGTTGATGCAAAGTTTAACATCTGGTTAGCTACCAACAAGGGTTTATGCTTAATAGAAAGACGAAATAACCAACTACTAAGTCCAAAAATCTTTTTTCCAGAACATTTTATCTCCTATGTTACAGAAGATAGAGAAGGTAATATATGGTTTGGCACCTTGGGAAACGGTGTTTTTGTCATGCCTTCTCGCAAGATGTTTTATTATTCCCAAAATGAGAGTACCTTATTATCCACTCCAGTCAATAAACTCCTAGCCGTTAACTCCAAACATATTGCTCTAGGGCATGACAAAGGAAAACTTAGTTACCTAAACACTGAAACCTTAGAAAACTTAGAATTTCAAGGAGATAGCGAAAACAAGGTAACTGCAATGTATTTTGACAAACAAACACAACGGCTATATTTCTGTGCTAGACTCATAAGCTATCTTCAACTTAACGATCTTAGTAGAGTTTATTCCCCTAATCCTACACTGGCTATTGCCGCACATTCTTTGGCTGTATATAAACAGCATCAACTTTTAGTTGGTTTTAACAATGGAATTTACAGTATTACCCTATATCCTGAAATAGGAAAAACGGTAACTCCTCCTGGTACATATCATCCTAGTATTCTTAAAAAAGGGCACTTTATTTATCATCCATTTTTCCGTGATTCTGTCTACCGAATAGATTTCAGAATTGCCCGAACCAATGCAATACTGGCAAATAGATATAATGATAACGAATTTTGGGTTGCCTATGTAGATAGCTTGTTCAAGTATAAAGATGGTATTGTTAGTAAGGTATTAGATAATAATCAGGCCATTGTTGGATTAGATATTGTCCAGACCGATACTTCTACGATTTGGGTTGGGACAGTGGGACATGGTTTGTTGAAAATAGTAGATGGAGAAATAACTCAGCGATGGACAACTGAAAATGGTACGCTAGATAATTACTGTCGAGCCTTAAAAGTAGATGGCGATTGGATATGGTCTGCTACCAACAAAGGTGTATTTGGATTGAATACCCAAACAGAAGAAATCCGTATATTTAATCAATTAGATGGGCTTGGTTCAGAGGAAATTCGGGATGTGGATGTTGTAAATGGACATGTTTGGTTAGCAACTCCCAGAGGACTTATTTTTTTTGATAAAAACTTATCGTCTCATAATCATATTCCTCCGTTGATCGAGATAACAAGCATTAAAATTAATCAAAAGGAACAAGATCTTAGTACTGCTCAACATTCGCTGTTCGTTAACTATGACCAAAATAATTTTGAACTTAGCTTTAGATCTACCGTATTCAAAAGTCGAGGCAATTTTACCTATGAATATAGACTTCAGGAAAAGCACCAAGCTCCTAGAAAATGGATAACACAAAGTTCTCAAGTCGACTTTGCACGCTTTCAGGACTTACAGCCTGGTCAATATTCCTTTGAAGTCAGAGCAGTCAATGAAGATGGTATCAGCAGTCTTATTCCCGCTTCTATTGATTTTCAGATTTATCCACCTTTTTGGCAGACCTGGTGGTTTCAACTGCTTATTTACAGTATCGTTGCTATAATTTTGGTAGGTATTGTGACTTTGAGATACCGAATAATTCAACGGAGAGAGCGTATCCGTCATACAATCAATCAACTGAGAACTCAAGCATTACAATCGCAGATGAATCCACATTTTGTGTTTAATGCCATGAGTACAATACAAAGCTTTTGGCTACACAAACAACCTAAAACAGCGCTGTCTTATCATTCTAAATTTGCACGTTTGATGCGCTTAATCTTTGAATATTCACAAGAGACAAGCATCCCTCTAGCAGAGGAAATTAAGTTCTTGAAACTCTATATCAAACTTGAACAAGTGCGAATGGATCAAGAGGTTGAGCTAGTATTTGATGTAGACCCTGTTTTGTTGGAGGATGAAATACATATCCCTCCATTGCTCTTACAACCTATTATTGAAAATGCATTTAAACATGGTCTATTGCACCAAGAGGGAAAGAAAAAGTTGTCCATTCATATAAAACAACAAGATGTTTATTTGTATTGTTACATTACAGATAATGGGATTGGCAGAAAAGCTTCTCACGAAATTAATAGGTGGAAAGATAGTAAAAAGCGCAAGAATAGTACACTGATTATTAAAGAACGGTTGAAAATATTACACCAAAGTATTGAACATAAAACACCTAAACAGTTTTTTAAAATCATAGACTTACAGTCTGACCAAAACAACGTACTTGGAACAAGAATTGAACTTTTAATCCCTATTGTCTAACAATAATAGTTCATTGATTTTTTAGCTTCGTAAAACATGTATTGACTATTAAAGATTATTTCGTGATAATTACTATTTTTAAAAGTTCTGTCAGCCTTGCAAATCCCACAAGCTTCAACAAAGCTACCCCAAAAGGCTCAGCGAAACTAAAAACCTATAAACTACTTAAGCACACAGAACTACTACTATTAGCTGACACTAAAACATAAGTCTACTATATATGAAAACCATACGCGCTATACTCATAGAAGATGAACCACAAACTCGGAAATTACTTCGCTCGCTCTTGCTTGATTTTTGCGAGGGTGTAGAAGTTGTGGCAGAAGCTGCTAATGTAAAAGAAGGTGTTGCAGCCATCAATCAACATAAACCAGACTTGGTCTTTTTGGATATAGAAATGCCCAGGGAAAGTGGGTTTAAACTCTATACCTATTTTGATAAAATTGACTTTGAAATTGTCTTTACTACGGCGTATAATAAATATGCTATTCGTGCAATTAAACTTGCTGCCTTAGATTATCTGATGAAACCGATTGATATTGATGAATTGATGGAAACCTTAAACCGTTTTAGAGAGAAGCAAAAAACAGAACAAAGCTCGAGCTTGCAACATGAAATCATAGAAAACAACTTACAAAATAAAGAGAAAGAAAAAATCGCTCTCCCTTGTTCAGATGGTTACATCTTTGTAGATATTCATGATATCATTCGATGTCAATCCAATAAAAGCTATACCTTATTTGTCTTAGCAGATGAACGCGAAATCTGGATTTCTAAGAATCTCGGTAATTATGCTCCACTATTGGAGCAATATGGATTCAAACGGGTACATCGTTCTCATCTAATCAACCCTAAGTTTGTTCAACGCTTTGTACGGGGTAAGCATCCAGTGTTAGTTATGAAAGATGGTGCAAAAATCACAATTGCTCCAAATAAACGAGATAGCTTGATGAACGACTTTTTTATCCCATAATAAATAGGAAAATTTGCTTTGCAGAGTACTGCGAATAGTTTTGTATACAAAACTATTCGCAGTACTCTCCATTAATAATGATGATAAATGCGGTCTACCTCAGATTTAACACTAAGGTAGGCTAAACGCTTCTGTTTCTCACAAAGAACCAATGTAAGTCCCCCCATAATACATCATATTTTTTTGTTTAGAAACAAGACAAAGCAAAAAAAGCTAAAACATTAATTACCAAACAATTAAACCTCTAATCTTAATCTTAAGACCTCCTATTTATCAACAGCCAAACACTATAAATACACTGAAAATTCTGACCTCCTCCTTCTCTCTTAATCCTTGTGTTAACTTGCTATTATTCTTGCAGTTCTAACATCTTCTTAATCTAAACTTAACTAAAAGACAAACTCGTTAAATTTTTTTTTATATGTATATGCCTTTTCTTTGTTGTGTAAAATACAAATCAATAAACAACATCTACATTAATCTATTCAACATGTGATATATTAATAGAGTCCCCAGTTCAGTACATCCGAAACACAATTATAGACTATTGAAAATTACAACGTGAAAATACTTATAATCCGGTTTAGTTCCATTGGTGATATTGTATTAACAACACCTGTAATCCGTTGTCTAAAGCAGCAATTAGATGCGGAAATTCATTTTGCGACAAAAAAGCAATATACTTCTCTACTTTCTTCCAATCCCTACATAGATAGAATCTATGGATTAGGAAATAAGCTAGAGTCCTTTGCAAATGAGCTTAAAAAAAACAAATATGACTATATTATAGACTTGCATAAAAACCTAAGGAGTTGGTATCTCTGTGCAAAATTGCGCACCAAAACCTTTCGGTTTTATAAGCTCAATGCTCAAAAGTGGTTATTAACCAAATTCAAAATCAATTTTCTACCTCAAAAACATATTGTTGACCGTTACCTAGAAGCAGTAGCTCCACTAGATGTAAAAAACGACGGACAAGGCCTAGATTTTTTTATTGATCCGCAAAATCGCATTAATATCAAACAACTACATACAGGACTGTTACCCAATCAGTTTGTGTGTTTTGTCATTGGTGCTGCACACAAAACTAAACAATTACCTTCTTCTAAGATTATTTCTGTTTGTAAAGAAATTAAACGACCTATCCTGCTCATTGGAGGACCTAATGACAGTAAAAAAGGACAAAAGATTAAAGGTTTAGCAGGTACACATGTTATCAATCTCTGTGGTTTATTTAATATTCAACAATCTGCAGATATTATTCGCCAAGCTCGTACAATTATAACACATGATACAGGTATGATGCACATTGCGGCAGCTTTTAATAAAGAAATTATCTCTGTTTGGGGTAATACAGTTCCTGAGTTTGGTATGTATCCCTATTATTCTAACACCGCGATTAATAAAAATACGACAATTCAAGTAAAAGACCTCTCATGTAGACCTTGTTCTAAAATCGGTTACAATGAATGTCCTAAAAAACACTTTAAGTGTATGAAGCTAATCCGAGAAGACGAAATTCTTCAAGAATTTGAATCTTGGCAATAGACTATTTGCCCTAGCTATTGATATTATGCTGCAGCGATAAGAGTATCCCCACCTACAACTTTGTGTAGCCTCAGAAGAACGTCTTTCGAATCACAAGGAATAAGGGAACAAAAGCCATGACCAAAAACATAATCGCTGCAATTAGGTTGCTCTTTTTCCTGTAAAAAGCTAAGGCATCCTCTACCGTAAAAAATACTTTTGTGTCTGTTTTAAGACTCATAGTATGTGTATATCCTGTTTTGGGATTAGTATATTCTTCAAAATGTATAACTGTACCAAGAGGGATATCCAATACCGTTGAATCTATTCTCTGAAACAAGTTCCCTGGAATTCCCACACCAACTCCCTCTTCACAAAGCAAGGATACACCTGTTATAGACGGGTTCAGAGACTGATCGCTGTAAGTGATCTTATATTCTTTCAATACATTACTGTGCGATTGTAATTGCTCTACAGTAGGAGTAGGCATATTGTTCAATCCATAACTATTACTAGCTAACCATATATTGGTTCCCAACCAAACAAATGCTAGAGTCCACCATAATACTGTCCACATATTTATTTAGAATTTTATTCATTGAGCTTACAAGATAACATAAATACTTAATTAACTATACTCAGAAAACTCGTTCAAATAATTTCCCATTAAACTGATACACCCCTCCATATGCCATAGCAAAGAGTAGATTTTTGTCTTGGTCTTCAAAAATCTGCCAAATCATTGGTGATTTAAGTTTCTCATCAATTCTATAATTTACCAATGACTTTCCATCATACTTCCAAGCACCTGTATCTCTATCTCCAAACCAAATATTTCCATAACTATCCTCCGCAATTGCAAAAACAGCTTGTAATCCTGTATTCTCGGTAAATTGTTTTCTCTCTGTATTTGCATCAAACTGCTTGATAGGTAGTAATTTATTATATTTTTCTGAGAAGTTAATAATAGAATCTCCTTCTTTTAGCAATACTCCAATTCCATTGTTTCCAATCCAAAGCCTTCCCTTAGAATCCTCCAAAATACTTCTCACATGAATACGATCGTCAGAGAAATCATATCCCTGCGTTTCATCATTAATAAAAGTAAAATCATTCCCATTATACCCTATTACCCCCGCATAGGTCGCAAACCAAAGCATAACATTCTTCCCTCCTGTGTAACCTGTTACGGCATAGCTTGTGTTTATAGAGCTAGTATTAGGAAAGGGTAGAAAATCTACTTTTTGCCCATCATATCGATAGACACCTTCTCGTATTCCTGCAGCAAACCATAGATCATCCTCTTTGTTTTCTGTCCAACTATTAGTTCCATCTACAGTTTCCATCACAAAATGACTTCTAATCTGTCTTCCATCATAACTATTTACACCGCCATTTAGAGTACCTATCCAAATAATTCCATCCTTATCCTCTTGAATGGTAAGGATATGGTCATCTGATAAGCCTTCTAACATAGTAAAGTATTCGTATGATTTCCCATCAAAATGACAGATTCCTTCTCCATGACTTCCAAACCAATAATGTCCCTTACTGTCTTGAAATATAGAATGAATCCCTGAAGTAAATCTCAAAGTATCCATTTCTGAAAAACTAATCCTATCAAATTGAGTAGGTTCGGTTTCTTTCTCTTCAAGACAAGATGTATTCAAAACCAAAAGCATTAATAAATAAATCACATTAATATTTTTTATATTTTGCATTATATATCTAAAGATTTTTAAGCCTTAGCTTCTTGGATAAAGAATGGATTTCAAAACTTTACAAACTCTAGCTATTATGACATTTATTAAAAATAAAATAAAAATTCGTAGCTTTAAGTAGCTATAAATCCTGTCTGCTGAGGTTGCTAGAATTGCTAGTATAGCATAATCTAGCCTTAGTTCATTGATTTAGCCCTTCCAGATAAGGTTAGCTTTATTGAGCTTTTTAGGACTCATATATCATTCTATATATTAAGATGACATCTATTTTCCAATAAAAAAATAAGAAATAGCAGCGTGAATAAAAAATTCAAAACAGGATTGAAATTTACAAAAAATTTCTTTGTTACAGGTGCTTTTGTTGAAACTAACCGAAAGGTTGAGCTTGAAATTTGTAAGCATATTCCTAAACAGGAAAATGCCACTATTGTAGAATTTGGCATGGGACATGGTAATATTACCCAAGAGATCCTCAACACTATTTCTCCTACTAGTGAGCTTTATGCTTTCGAGGTCAACCGAGAATTCTGTGAGCATGTACAACAAACTATAAAGGATGAACGACTAAATATTATCAATGATGGTGCAGAAAACCTAACAACACATGTAAGCGGAAAAATTGATGCGGTTATTTCTTCTATCCCTTTTTCCTTCTTTTCTAAGCAAAAAGGCAAACAAATTATACAAACTGCACATGATGCTCTAAAAAATGAAGCTTATTTTAGTCAAGTTTTATTGACTAAATTTAATTTCAAAAAATTTCAACAGATATTTTCAGAATGTCAACTATTAAAAATTCCAACCTTTCCAGTCTACTATATTTACCACTGTCAGAAAAAATCTAGTTAGGGGGTTTACCTTTGTTGAGTCTTTAGATTTTTTGCATTGTTCAGCCTCAAAAAACCTAAAGACTCAATAAGCTAACCACGAATTGCTCCAGAAAGCAAAGCTCTTTCTTACAAAACCTATATTTCATTGATTATAAGTACTTTACATCAACACTAAATATCCCTACTTAATTGATAAGGCAAATTTAGCCTTTGATGGGCTTTACTCCTTTGTGCTAATACAAAAAATGGAGTCCAAATATTATTTGGCTCCATTTTCATGAACTTCCCTTTTGGATAACACCTTTTTCTATCCAACTAATTAACTACAATTAGTTGGCAGAAAACTACTCAATTTTAGATTGATCGTACACAGAACTAACGCTTACTGAACTTATATTTCTTTCCTTTTACAATTCCTGCCAGACAGCTTGAGGATTGGGATTCAGACCAAAACTCAAGACTAGTGTCATTGATAAACTGAAAGTGAAAATTACAATCTTCCGAAACTGTAGAATTATCTGTATTCTTGAACAGAAAATGACCATCTTCCACCTTAGTTAAACTACCAACAACATTTTGTTCAGTTTCCTTAGCTATACCATTCCAAAACATAGCGATCAGATAACCACCTTTCCCGTCAGGATACAGTGAAATTCCAGTATTTTCTGAGAAACCCTCTTCTTTTTCGGGACCGTAAATTCCTGCTCGTTTATCATTTGGTTCTATTTTCATCAAACGAACCGCATAGATATTCTTATCCTCACTTTTTTGCTTTTGTAAGGTAAGATCAAAAATATTTCCTTCACTCAGTTGGCCCTGTATTAGTAAATCTTCTGTTAAAATCCTTGTTTGCCCTTCCGTTAAGCTCGGTGTTGAGTGAGTAAGTACTCCTTCAGAAAGCTTATTCATTTGCTTTCCTATTCTAAGGTAACTCCCCTTGATTCCTCCATGGCCGTTTTTGAAATAGAAAAATGCAATCTTGCCTAAGTCATCCTGTGCTCCTGCAAAAAGTGCAATCTGTGGATGTTCAAAGCGGACTTCTTTATCTTGTGCTTTGGTATGATAAGCCAATATTAGAATAAGTAAGAGGGGTATACACTTCATGTGGTTTGGGGTTGTCATAAGTAAGTAGATGAAGGAATTGTTTGAGATTATACGAAATTCACGAAAGCTTATCTAAGTATTCTGTAAAAGTAAGTAGGTGTACATAAGTAGTAGAGCATTGGGACTATTACTTAAATACGCTGTAACTTTCGTATTCCAAAATTACGATAGTCTTAGGATCTCTTCAATCTAGAGTTTATGAATAAACCGTTTGAGTTTGTGAAAAGACTCAAATAGTTTGTAAATACACATAAAATGATAATATAATGTCCTCCAATACTGTACGAATCCCTAGTTAAAAGCAGAATTAAAATTGAAAAATAATGCAGTTGGGTAATTAATTTTAATAGATCTTAGCACAAATTTCAGATATAGGTGAATTAAGAGCATGTCTAAGTGCTACAGACAATTCTTTACTTAAGCTTCCTTTTTTCTCATTTTGCGAACCCCCAGCCCTGTACCTAACAAGAGTAAAGCACCTAAACCTATTCCCCAAGTATATTCCCCACTATTTTTATTGGTGATTTTGATAGGTTGATGATTACCAATTTGAACAAAAGGTGACCAAAAGGAAGGATGGGCATTATGTTTTTCAGTGCTTTCTATATACTTGAGTTTTGCTTGTTGCAAAGCAGTAGCTTTGTCTAAACCACTTGCTAATCCTTCATAAAAATATTCCATGACAAGAGCCGTAGAATTATCATTGACTGCCCAAAGAGAGACTACTGTTGAAGGAGCACCTGCATACATAAATGCTCTTGCTAAAGAGGCTATCCCATTCCCTTTTTCAAACCTTCCATAACCTGTTTCACAAGCTGAAAGTACAATTAGCTGAGCATTGAGCTTCATTTTAGAAATTTCATGCGCCTGTAAAAAATTATTTTCTAGGCTATCACTATCTTCAGAAAAAGCCATAGACGAGAGAATAGGTTGTTGTGTGTTCAACAATCCATGCATAGCTAAATGTAGGACACTATATTGAGCAGCTTTTTCTTTGAAAAGGCGCTCAGAAGCCGATTTGTCAAAGAAAAAATCTCCTTGAAACTTTTTTTGTAAAGTTTCTACTTCTCTACGAGCAGCAGGTAAGGGACGCAGGAGTTCTCGAAGGCGTACATGAGCAGGTAAGCGATTATGTTTTTTGCTAGAGTCTAGTGTAATTTTGTAATTTGCGGCAATACCCAAGATTTCTCCATTGCCTATTTTTTCTTCTACTTTGTAGTTTTCTATCCAAAGCCCCGCTGAATAATTATAACTAATTTTATATTTCTTCAATAGATAATCAAGTTTATTATAATACTTTCGGGTAGAATCAAGTTGGGTCAAAAAGACTTCAAAAGGTAAATGCCCTAATTCTCCATCGGGAATAATAACTAAATGCTCAATCCCCTCTTTGTCTTCGAGCACAGGTAGTAATAGTTTTTGGTAAAACCAATAAGCTGTTGAAGCGTACTCCCAATAATCTTTTTCTGGCGTTGTACTTGTGAAGTTATAGTTGCTGAGTTGTTGATAAAGCTTACGAATTTTTTGAGTCAAAGTATCAAAGTTGATCTTAACTTCTTTGAGCTCAACGTTTTCCTGGTCTATGTAAAAAATATAGGTTGAAGAATCTCCAACCACATATTCTAATAATGCCATTTTATCTTCCAATAATTGCTGTACCTCCTTGGGCTCAACACTAATACTCGCTTGTTTTAATTTATTATATTTAGGATAATCCTCTTCTAGCATAAGCCTAAACCGATTAATTTCCACATTTAGTTCGGTAAGGGCTGCAGTCATCTGTTTTTTTTCTTCTTCAGGACGATCTTCTAATAAGGCTGCACTTAAACCACTGTATTCTTCCTTTAAGAAACGTTCTTGCATGGCTACAGAATCTGGTAAATCCCCAAAAGAATAATTTTTTGTTGTACTAACTGCTTGGAGTAAGAGTACAGATTTATTGCGTTCAGCAGCCATAAATGCAAGGTCTGCTTCTTTTCTCTGGTCTAATAATCCTAGTTGATATCCTGTCCACTTATGGCTCTCTTCCAATCTCCGAAGATTATCCTCATCCCCCAGAAAATCACTCCTATTGCGATCCAAATGGTACAATGCGACCTCTGTTATCCGTCTACACTCTTTTTTTTGTGTAGAGTCCGATACTAATAAATGATAACAATAGTTCATTGTCAATAACATTTCTTTTACAGAGATACAGTCTGCCAGCTGTAAACTATCTCGCCATATTTCTGTAATTTCTGTTCCCATTTTCAATCCCGTATTGATGGTAATTGCTTGATCTACATAATACCAAGCCTTGTTATCTTTCCCCATCTTTGAGTAGATATTTATTAGAAAATTCAAGTATTTTAAATAATATATATTATACCGTCCTCCCCAACTTTCACTCAGTTCCAGCGCCTTTAGATAATGTTGTTCTGCTT